>ONXE01000196.1:3015-5449 GCA_900321775.1 uncultured Bacteroidales bacterium | reverse complement strand
TTGTACTCCAGCGAGTATTGGTATTTGTTCTCCGACCACTCGCCCAGCGAACCCGTACCGATGACGAAACTCTGGCCGTCGATGGCGGCGAACACGTCGTTCGGAGTCAGGCCGTATTGCGCCATCACATCAGGCTTCATCCAGATGCGCAGCGCATAGGTGTTGCCCAGCGCGTTCACATCGCCCACACCCGTGATACGCTGCAGACGCGGCTTGATATTGATGTCCACGTAGTTGGAAATAAACTCGCTGTCATACTTGCCGTCGGTGCTCCTCACGGCCAGAATGCGCAGGATGTTGTTCTGCTGCTTCTGTACCGTTACGCCCACTTTCGTCACCTCCGCCGGAAGCAACGCCGTGGCCTTGGATACGCGGTTTTGCACGTTCACCGTCGCCATGTCGGGGTCGGTGCCTTGCTTGAAAAACACCGAGATCTGCACGTTGCCCGAGGCGCTGGCTTTCGACGTCATGTACGTCATGTCGGGCACGCCGTTGATACTCTCTTCCAGCGGTTGAATGACCGACTCCATGATAGTGGCCGCATCTGCACCGGTGTAGTCTGTGGTGACACTCACCTGAGGCGGCGCAATGTTCGGATATTGTTCGACAGGCAACGTCTTCATGCAGATGAAGCCCACCAAGGTGATGACAATGGCAATAGCACATGCCATCACATATTTCGATATGAATATATTACCTTTTGTCATAATATTAACTCCTTTCAGTCGTGTTGTTGACTTCGTGTTGTTTAGCCCTTCGGGCTGTTGGTGACTTCGTGTTGTTTAGCCCTGCGGGCTGTTGGTCACTTCTTTCCTCCGCTGCGCTTCGGACGATCGCTTCGCGTGCGTGTTGTTTAGCCCTTCGGGCTGTTGGTGACTTTGTGTTAACAGCGTAGCTTATTAACATCGCGTAGCGATTACCAACACGCAGTTATAAACAGCGGCTCTGCCGCTCACCAACACGCAGTTGTAAACACGCAGTTACTAACAGCGGTTTGCCGCTCATCAACTAAAACAGCACCCTCTGTCCCTCTTGCACATTGTTGGCACCGACAGTCACGATGCGGTCTCCTTCTTCCATGCCGGTCAGAACAATGAAATTCTCGCCGTCACCTACGTCCTGCGTCGTCACGTCGAGGGCTGTAACTGTGCTGTCAGGCAACACTTTGTACACCTGCTGCTTGTTCTGCAGTTTCACAACAGCCACCTGCGGAATCACCATCACGCCCTTTTCTTCCGACGGGATGACTACCGTTCCCTGAATGCCTGAGTACAGACTCAGGTCAGGATTGGGGAAAATGGCCTTCAGAGCGATAGTTCCCGTGCTGGCTTTCACCATTCCGGTTGCGGTAACTACGCGACCTTTGTGCGCGTATTCCGTGCCGTTCTTCATCACAAACGTCACGTCGGGGAAGTTCTGCAGCGAGAGGTCCTTACGCACGCTGTAACCGCTGGCAACGGCCATCTCCAGAATCGACTCGGGCAACGAGAACTCGGCGAACATCTTGTCGTTTCCGCTCACCATCGTCAACTGCATGCCCGGACTCACCTGGTCTCCAACACGAACCGGAATCTCGTCTATCAGGCCCGACACCGGAGCACTGATGGTGCAGTAGCCCAGATTCACCTTGGCACGGTTCACCGCGGCACGACTCTGAATTACGGACGCCTGCGCCTGTTTGTATTTGTTCTCCGAGTCGTCCAGCATATACTTGCTGACAATGCGTTTCTCATACAGGTTCTTGTTGCTCTCGTACTCCAACTTCGCGTTGCTCTCTTGAGCCAACGAGGCCTCCAGATTGGCTTCGGCCGACTGCAACTCCAGCGCAGCGTTACGTTCGTCTATTACGAACAGTTTCTGACCCTTCTTCACCTGCTCACCTTCACGTACGCAGATCTCCATCAACTGACCACTCACCTGAGGGGAGATGGTCACATCGTTCGTGCCTTTCATCTTTGCACTGAAACGTAGCGGGATGGTGATGTCTTGTTTCTTTACCGTTACTGTCTCGTACGACTTGTGGGTCTCCTCGGGCATTTTCACACCGCATGACCATACCAATGCCATCACTGCCACCGACGCCACACATTTCATAATCTCTGTTTTCATATTTGTTGAATTATAATTTATATTCTTGTTCTTTGTTTCTTGTTCCTTGGTTCAACCATCAACCATGAACCATTCTTTGTTCCAAATCGGCCGCAAAGTTACAAAGAAAAAATGGAATATGCAAGTTTTTTTGAAGAAAATGTGCGAAAAGTTTGGTCAATCCAAAAAAAAGCAGTAACTTTGCCCCCGATTTGTGACACAAACGGTATGTTTTTTAAGAAAAATCATTAAATACTACAATTATGAACATCAAACTTATTGGAACCCTACTCGGCTTTTCGCTTATCGCTTGTCCGCTGTTGTACATCTTTGTAGGCCCCGCCCT
>ONXE01000196.1:0-3004 GCA_900321775.1 uncultured Bacteroidales bacterium | reverse complement strand
CGGCTCGTGGTTATGGCCTGTCTGGTTACCCTTTGGGGATGCCGACTCACCTTCAACTTCGGACGCAAAGGTGCCTATCAACTTAAGTTCTGGCAGGGAGAAGAAGACTACCGCTGGAAGGTACTACGCGAACGCAAGGAGTTCCAGAACCGCTTCGTGTGGGCCGTGTTCGACCTCTTCTTTATCTCCATCTATCAGAACGCTCTTGTCCTCATCATGACCTTCCCCTCCCTCGTGCTCATGGGTGTGGACAAGCCCTTTGGATGGCTTGATGCCGGTGCCGCCGCACTCATGCTCTTCTTTATCATCTACGAGACTGTCGCCGACGAACAGCAATGGCGCTTCCAGACTACCAAATGGCAGATGATCAAAGGGGGCAAGACCCTCGACGAACTGCCCGCACCTTATAACAAGGGCTTCAACACCACAGGACTATGGGGACGCAGTCGCCACCCGAACTATTTCGCCGAACAAGGAATCTGGTGCGCGTTCTATCTCTTCACGGTTGCCGGAGGTATAGGTGTTATCAACTGGACGATTATCGGCGCCTTGCTCATCCTTGTTCTCTTCCAGGGCAGCAGCGCACTTGGCGAGGAAATCAGTGCAAGCAAGTATCCTGCCTATCACGACTACTGCAACTCCCTCCCCAAGTTCTTCCCCGCCCTCCGCGCCAAATAACCAACGCAGCCGTGCCTCCTTAAGATTTTTTGAGATATGAGAAAAACACTTTTTTTGACAGTTTTGCTGTGCGGCCTGATGGCGGGCTGCACGAGCAAGAAATTGAGTCCTGAAATGGATTCAAGCGGGTTTGTGAACATCACCGACGTAGTGCCGGACGCCATCCTGGAGATTCGCTACTACAGCACGTACAACTTCGTAGGTGCACGTATTGACGGCTATGAGCAACCTTTTGCGCTGATAACCAAAGAGGCGGCGGATTCGCTTCGTGCGGTTAGTGATGAGTTGCTGGACAAGGGGTATCGTATCAAGATCTACGACGCGTACCGTCCGCAGATGGCCGTGGATCATTTCGTCCGTTGGGCAGAGGATATCAGCGACACGACGATGCGTCAGGTGTTCTATCCGAACGTGGACAAGTCGTTGCTCTTTGAGCAATTGTATATCATGGAACGTAGCGGTCATACCCGCGGCTCAACCGTGGACCTGACGCTGGTGGATGCTCTTTCGGGCAGAGAAGTGGACATGGGCGGTGTGTTCGACTGGTTTGGCGGCGAGTCGCATCCTGATTACTGCGGCAACCCCGACACGGGTGAGTGGATTGCGGCGGAGAACGGTTTGACCGAGCAGCAGTTCCGCAACAGGCAGATCCTGCGCGAAGCGATGTTGCGCCACGGTTTCAAGCCTTTGGACAGCGAATGGTGGCATTTCACGCTGGCGAACGAGCCCTATCCCGACACGTACTTCAATTTCCCTGTAAGCCAGCTGAAATAAGGCGAGAAGTACCGGGAACGGTATTAGAATGGTATTACTCTACTCCCAAGTCAGTGTGGCTGAGACGGGGTAGTGGTCGGAATACGGAACGCGGTTGACACAGAAGTCGATTGCGTTCAGTTTGTCTGAATGGAGGATGTAGTCGATGCGCACGCCCAGACCGCGCATGACAAACGTGTGACCCGTACGCAGGAAAGATGCGGAAAGAAAAGCATCGTTGAGGCCTTCGGACAGATGCCGATAAGTGTATGAAGCGGGCACGTCATTGAAGTCGCCGCAGACGATAACCGGGTGGGGCGACCTGTCTATCTCGCCGCGAATGATTTGTACCTGTTCTGCCCGCTGAACAAGTTTGAGAGGGCGCGCCGAAAGGTGCGCCCTTATCGCGTCGCAGACAGGAGCGAAGCGTGCTAAACTGCAGCGCAACTGCACCCCGTAGAGGCAAAAAAAGCCCTCCGAGTGTGGAGGGCAATTAATTAAAAGTGGTAGTTTATATCTTTTCGCCCAGTACGCACCAGCGGATGAAGGGGATTCGCCGGAGGAGTTCGTTGCATAGCGGCGACAGCGTGAAGACGGCCACCGTTGAAATCAGGTACATCGCCACGGGCGGTAGCGTTGTGTAGGTTCTTATCATGTAGCCGAAGCTGGCGATGAAGAGGTAATGCACCACGTAGATGCCGTAACTGCTGCGGGTCATGTAGGCGGCGAAGGCGTTGGTCCGGTCGAAGCAGGCGGCGAACCACGCCATCATGGCGAGGCACATCAGCCAGCCGTAGAGGCAGTTGAGCGGGGAGGCGAGGTACGCGGGCGTGGTGTTGTTCTGCCCGAAGGTGGTGACGGTCAGCACGATGCCGGCGACGGATGCGCAGACGAGGAGCGGGATCCAGGCTTTGCGGAGGGCGGCGACGGTTTCGTCGTGCGAGAAGACATAGTAGCCCAGGAGGAACGGGATGAGGTAGAACAGCGGTTTGTAGAGGTTCCATAGTCCATCGGCCGTCTCGGGTCGCGGCTGCATGACGAGGGTGCGTTCGCCAATCCAGAACAGCACACCTAACAGGATAATGCCTACGATGCCGAGGCCGCCAAATTTGGGCCAAAGGGTGTCGTTCTTGTCAATCCGGCGAAGGAGCAGCAGCACGAGGCAGAAGAGCCAGAGGTCCTGAACGAACCAGAGCGGTCCGGTGCCGCTGAATGCCCACATGAAGTATTTCATCGGCTGCGGCACAGCGGCCAGCGCATCGGCCCCGGCCACCTGCGTGTTGAAGTAGCCGGTCATCCACTGGAACACGAGCAGGCCGACGGTGGAGGGCACCAGCAGTTTGCGCGTGCGGCTATGGAACCACTCTTTGCCGGAGTGCCGTTCCAGCGCGTACCGCGCGCTCATGCCCGCCAAAAGGAACAGCAGGGGCATGAACCACGGATAGAGCACATACATCAGCACGTCCTGGTACTGCGGGCAGTCGGGATAGGTCCCGAAACCGCCAATGCCGCCGAAGACGCCTTTGTTGTTGTAGAAATAGACGACGTGGTAGAGCAGCACCAACAGTACTGT
>ONXE01000007.1 GCA_900321775.1 uncultured Bacteroidales bacterium | reverse complement strand
AAACTGCACCGTTTTGGGTGTTTTCGCAAAAAAAGCGAGGAGAAAGCAGAAAAAAACGGCAAATTGTTTGGTCGTTTCAAAAAAAAGCAGTACCTTTGCACTGCGTTTTGTGCGCAGAATGGATAAACAGAACGAAAACAACAACGAAAAAAACTACATAACGATAGAAATAAAACGACATATTTGGTTCGGCAGGCTGCTTATGGCAGTCTTATTGCTTTGTGCATACACGTGGGTGCAGGCGCAGGCTCCCGCAGGCGCTACAGAAGCAGGAACCGACGAACCGACGGAAGCCCCCGCCGACTCCGCCCTATGGGCCCCTATGCAGGCGAAGAAAGGCTACGAACTGCACGACTACGAAGACCTGACCAACCCGACAACCTCGATGGACTTGAGTGACCCCGAGAACGTACAGACGGTTACCGACTACGACCCCGCAACCAACTGCTACATCATCCGCACAAAGGTGGGAGACGTTGAGATAGCGGCGCCGTTCATGATGACGGAGGCCGAATATATGGCCTACAGCGAACAGCAGGCGATGCAATCCTACTGGCAGAAGAAAATCGGGGAAATGGAGCACAACAACGAGAAGAAGTTCGACATCACGGACATGAAATTCAACATCGGTCCGGCTGACAAGATCTTCGGCCCAGGTGGAGTGCAACTGAAGATGCAAGGTTCGGCCGAGATCAGTCTGGGCTGGAAACAGCAGTTCATCGACAACCCCGCTTTGACGGAGCGCGCCCGCAACAACGGCCACCTCGTGTTCGACAACAAGATTCAGGTCAGCGTGAACGGTAAGGTGGGCGACAAAGTCAATTTCAACCTGAACTATAACACCGAATCGTCGTTCGACTTTGACCGAACGAACCTCAAGTTGGCGTACAAAGGCGGCGAGGACGACATCATCCAGAGTCTGGAGGCGGGTAATGTATCAATGGACCTGAACTCAAGTTTGATAGCGGGTCCGCAGGCGCTGTTCGGTATCAAGACGAACCTGAAATTCGGCAAACTGAAGGTACAGGCGCTGTTGTCGCAGCAGAACTCGGAAAGCAAGACCGTCAGTACGCAGGGCGGAGCGCAGATGACGAGTTTTGAAATCGCGGCCTCCAGCTACGACGAGAACCGCCACTATTTCCTGAACTATTTCTTCCGCGACAACTACGAGAAAGCCATGTCAACGCTGCCATACATCGCGAGCGGTGTGCAAGTGACGAAAATCGAGGTGTGGGTGACAAACAAGCGCGGCACCTACGACCAGGCACGCAACATCCTGGCTTTTGTGGACTTGGCCGAGAACCGTTCGGAGCATTTCTACAACACATCCTGGCAGGCTTCGGGCGCTGCGGCTCCTAACAACAAAGCCAACACGTTGTACAATACCGTCGCATCCGACCCGAGCGTGCGAAACCTGCAGGAGAGCAACACTATCCTTAGCGGTATCAACGGCATGGTTGGCGGCGAAGATTTCGAGAAGATTGAGTCGGCACGTCTGCTGACCTCAAGCGAATATACCCTGAATGCTGCGTTGGGTTATATCAGCCTCAAACAGGCGCTGAACCAGGACGAGGTGCTGGCGGTGGCCTACGAGTATACCTACGGCGGTCAGGTCTATCAGGTAGGTGAGTTCTCCACCGACGGCGGCGAAAACCTGCGTGCGCCCAATGCGTTGATTCTGAAGATGCTGAAAGCCACAGGCTCAAGTCCCACCCCGTTTAATCCGGGTCGTCATGGCCAGCATTACGGCACATGGGACTTGATGATGAAGAACATCTACGCCTTGGGAGCAACGCAAGTGACAAGAGATAAGTTTGAACTCTACATCATGTACCGCAACGACTCGTTGGGAACGAGTGTACAGTACCTGCCGGAGAGCCAGATCAAGGGCAAACAACTGCTGCGCGTGCTGGATCTGGACCGTTTGGACCAGAAGAACAACCCCTCGCCGGATGGTCACTTTGACTTCATCGAAGGCTATACGGTCATCTCAAGTAACGGCCGAATCATCTTCCCGCTGCTCGAACCGTTCGGCAGCGGCTTGCGGGCTGCGATAGGCGATGACCGGATTGCAGACAAATATGTATTCCAGGAACTGTACGACTCGACGCTGGTGATTGCAGAGGAGATGAGCGAGAAGAACAAGTTCACTCTGCAAGGCAAGTACCAGGGCACGAACGGCAGCCAAATCCAGCTGGGCGCGATGAATGTGCCGCGAGGCAGTGTGACCGTGACGGCAGGTGGAGCCAAACTGACTGAAAACGTGGACTATACGGTGGACTACACGATGGGAACGGTGACAATCCTAAACCAGTCTATTCTGGACGCCGGAACCAATGTGGACGTCAAGCTGGAGAACCAATCCACCTTCTCGATGCAGAGAAAATCGCTGGTTGGCGCGCATCTGGAGTACGAGTTCAGCAAGGACTTTGTGCTCGGCGGTACTATCATGCACCTCAGCGAACGTCCGCTGACAACGAAAGTGAACACGGGTATGGAGCCCCTGAGCAATACCGTCTGGGGCTTGAACGGCAGCTACAAGACGGAGTTTATGTGGCTGACGAACCTGCTGGACAAAATCCCCTGGGTGACCGCGACACAGCCTTCCTCATTGACTATCAACGGCGAGTTTGCGCACCTCATTCCGGGCCACACGCGTGACGTGGGCAAGGCCGGAACGGCCTACATCGACGACTTCGAGGCCGCACAGACCAATATCGATATCCACTACCCCAACTACTGGCACCTGGCCAGTACGCCGAGTGAGTTCAGCGAGAGTCTGCTGAGCGATGATGTCCAGTATGGCAAGAACCGCGCTTTATTGGCGTGGTACAACGTCGATCCTATCTTCGGTACCATCACGCCTTCACCCAACACGCCCGCCCATATCCGCAACGACGCAGATGCCCGAAGCGATCAGCGTGTGCGTATGATTCTGGAGACGGAGATCTACCCCAACCGCCAGAACCTGGCCAACGCCGACACGCGTATGAGTGTGATGAACCTGGCCTACTATCCTTCGGAGCGTGGACCGTACAACATCGTAGCGGACGAGATTGGTACGGACGGTAAGTTGACCAATCCGAAGTCGCGCTGGGGTGGTATCATGCGCAAACTGGAGAATACCGATTTTGAGCGCTCCAACATCGAATACATCGAGTTCTGGATGATGGATCCGTTCCTGACCAACCGCGACCCGAACTACACGGGCGGCGACCTGTACATCCAGTTGGGTGACATCAGCGAAGATGTGCTGAAGGACGGCAAGAAATCCTTCGAGAGCGGTCTGCCCGAGAGCGGCGTGGACACCGACGGAAGCACGCAGAACACGGCTTGGGGACGCGTGGCCAAGACCAACAGCTCGGTGAACGCTTTTGCCAGCGATGCCGCCGGGCGCGCAGCACAGGACGTGGGCCTGAACGGTTTGAGCAGCTCGCAGGAGATGACGTTTGAATACGACAAAGGCGGCGTGGTGACGAGGCCTTATCAGGAATATGTGAATGCATTGCGACAGAAAGTCAATCCGCAGGTGCTGGCTACGTGGCAGAGCGACCCGTTCTCGCCGCTGAACGACCCCGCTGGCGACGACTACCATTACTACCGCGGAACGGACTACGACCAGCAGGAAGTGGGAATCCTGGACCGCTACAAACACTACAACGGCATGGAAGGCAACTCGCCTCCTACCGGTGCCTCGGGTGAAACCTACGGTACCGCCGCAACCCTGATGCCGGATATCGAGGACATCAACAACGACAACACACTGAACGAGTACGAGAAATACTACTCCTACCGCATCTCCATCCGTCCCGGCCAACTGGCTGTGGGCCTACAGCATATCACGGAGAAGATGGAGACAATGGTCACGTTGGCTAACGGTACCCAGGAGATGGTCACATGGTATCAGTTCAAGATTCCTATCCGCAGTTACGACAACAAGGTGGGCTCGATTCGCAACTTCAAGTCTATCCGCTTCATTCGTATGTACCTGACGGATTTCCAGGACGAGACGCACTTGCGTTTTGCTACGCTGGACCTGGTTCGCGGTGACTGGAGACAATGCACCAAAGACCTCTATCCTATTGATTATCCGCCCGTTTCGACGGCTTCTATCGATGTGCAGGCGGTTAATATCGAAGAGAACGCCAACAAGACTCCGGTCAACTACGTACTTCCGCCGGGCATCACGCGTCAGACCGACCCGGGGCAGGCTCAACTGATTGCGCAAAACGAGCAGGCGATGGTACTGAGAGTCAACTACTTGAGCCCGCGTGACGCCAGAGCCGTGTATAGGACCACGGCGTACGACGTGCGCAACTACAAGAAACTGCAGATGTTCGTGCATGCGGAGAAGATGGAGGCCATCGACCCCGAACTGACGGACGGCGAGCTGACCTGCTTCATCCGTTTGGGCTCTGACATGACGCAGAACTACTACGAATACGAGATTCCGCTGGTACTGACGCCTGCCGGTATCTACAATAATGACAATGAAAACGACCGATATATCGTTTGGCCGAAAGCCAACTATTTCGACTTCCCCTTCAAGGCGCTGACCAACGCCAAACTGGCCCGCAATCGCGCCAAGAGGCAAGGCACATCGGGCGTAAGCAACACCACGCCGTATGTGACGTACGACGAAGCCAACGGCAATCCGCAGAACCGCATCACCGTCATGGGTAACCCGACGCTGGAGAACGTGGAGAACATCATGATAGGTATCCGTAACAACTCGGGCCGAGTAGTGAGCGGCGAGGTTTGGGTGAACGAGTTGCGCATGAGCGAGTTCAACGAGGAAGGCGGTGTGGCGGCTATGGCCAACGCCTCGCTGGCTGTCAGCGACATCGCACAAGTCAATGTGGCGGGACGCCTCGAGACGGCGGGCTACGGTTCCATCGAGAGCAACGTGCTCAGCCGAAACATGGACAACAACTACCAACTCTCGGTTAGCGCCGCATTGGAAGGCGGTCGTTTGTTCCCCGAACAGGCCAAGATCCAGATGCCTCTATACGTGAGCTACACCAACCAGACCATCTCGCCCGAGTACGACCCGCTGGACACAGATGTGAAGTTGCGCGAGACGCTCGAAACCTTCGAAACCAAGGCGGAGAAAGACTCCGTGAAAGCCATGTCGCGCACTGTGAACGAGAGCACCAACTTCTCCATCAGCAACCTGAAGGTGAATATCCACTCAAAGAAAAAGAACATGTTCTACGACCCGGCCAACTTCTCCATCAGTGCTTCGTACAGCAAGCAAAACCAGGCCAGTCCGGAGATGGAACGCAACATGACAACCGACCATAAGGGCTCATTCAACTACGCTTACAACTTCAACCCCACACCGTGGGAGCCGTTCAAGGACGTGAAATCCGTGGCCAAATACAAGTGGATCAAGGAATTGAACCTGTATTATCTGCCGCAGTCGTGGTCGTTCTCGACAGACATGCACCGTACGTTCAACCACCTGAAGATGCGCGACTTCTCGGCAGAAAAAGCTAACGACATGGACCTGACGTACTCGAAAGACTTCATGTGGAACCGCCGTGTGGATATCAAATACGACCTCACAAAGAACATCAAGTTCTCGCTGCAGACGGCGATGAACGCGAACATCGACGAAGGCCTCTATACGCCGGAGATCATCAAGGACTACGGCTTCACCAACGACTATTACGAGGCGTGGAAAGATACGATCCGCCGGTCGTTGGCCCACTGGGGCTCGCCGTATGCTTACCAACAGGTGTTCACAGCCAACGCAAGCATTCCGTTCAACCGCTTCAAGTCGCTCGACTGGATCACGGCCAACGGTTCCTATAACGCCAACTACAACTGGAACGCTACAGTCACCTCTACCTCGAAAGACGCAACGAACCTGGGTAATGTTATCTCTTCCACGCAGTCGTGGCAAGTGGACGGGCAGTTGAACTTCGAGGCGCTGTACAACAAGTCGAAGTACCTCAAGGAACTGAACCAGCGATATGCGGGCACGCGCCGCGGAAGGCCGTTCAAGGCGAAGACCTTCACGCAGGTTGTCACCACCACGGCCGGCGAGCCGCTGAGTGTGACGCACCGTCTGGGCTCGGAAACGCTGAACGTGACAGCCGTGGATCAAAACGGCAAGAGCGTCAAGGTGAAAGTGCAGACCGACGGCAACAACAAGATCAATATCACAACCACGGAGGCATGCGAGAACCTGACTCTGACCGTAGTGACCAAAGACCCGAACGCCCGCAACGCAGGACAAGTGCTGGGCGACCTGGGCATCAAGTTCCTGACGATGATCAAGCGCGTACAGGTGACGTACCGCTCGACCAACTCGCTGGTAGTGCCAGGATTCTTCCCGCAAGCCGGATTTATGGGCCAGCGCAACATGGGCAGCGGCCTGTATGCACCGGGCTTCGACTACTCCTTCGGTTTCATCCCCAAGAACTTCATGGACAAAGCCAAGAGCAACGGCTGGCTGTCAACGGATACTACGGTGGTACAACCTGCTACAGCCGCCCAGACCTCCGACTTCGACATCAAGATGACCCTCGAACCGTTCCCGAACTTCAAGATTCAACTCAACGGCAAGCGCTATATCGCCAACTCGTCCAGCATCATCTACACCTACGACCAGATGCAGGAGACGATGACCGGCTCGTTCAACATCACGCAGGTGGCCATCGGAACGGCGTTCAGTCGTATCGGCAATTCGGACCAGAACTTCCGAAGCGACATCTACGACAAGTTCCTCCAGAACCGCGAAATCATGCGCGAACGCGTACAAAGGCGCTACGACAACACCATCTACCCGACAACGGGCTTCCTGGACGGAATGCCTATCGGCGGCACACCTTACAACCGCTCCAAAGGTGAGGTCAGCAGCAACTCTGCCGATGTGCTGTTGCCGGCCTTCCTCGCCACGTACACTGGCCGCGACATCAACAAAGTGGGATTCAACCCCTTCCTGAGCATCCTGCAGATCCTGCCTAACTGGAGCGTGACATACGACGGTCTTGGCAAACTGCCGGGCATACGAGACCACTTCAAGTCGTTCACCATCACGCACGCGTACACGTGTAAATATTCAATAGGTGGGTACAACTCCTATTCAACTTGGGTGGGCGAAGGCAACGGCAAGGACAAGACGCTCGGTTTCGTGCGCGACGTAGAAACCGACAACCCCACTCCTTCCTCGGCCTACGACATCCAGTCTGTGACGCTGAGCGAGCAGTTCTCACCGCTGATTGGCGTGAACATGACAATGAAAAACTCGCTCTCACTCAAGGCCGAATATCGCAAGCAACGTAACCTGGCACTCAACGTCACTTCGGTACAGCTGACCGAAGGTCACACCAACGAACTGGTGGTCGGCGCAGGTTACACCATCAAGGACCTGAGCATCTTCTACAAACTCAAGTCCGGCGAGCAGAAGAAAGTAAGCAACGACCTCAAACTATCGGTCGATGTCAGCTACAAGGACATCAAGACCCTGCTGCGCAAGATGGAAGAGGGTATCACGCAGGCTTCGTCCGGCAACAAAGTGCTGGCCATCAAGGTCGCGGCCGACTACGTCCTTTCGTCGAAAATCAACCTGCAACTCTACTACGACCACCAGGGTACCACACCGCTTATCTCGTCCAGTTACCCCATCCGCTCGGACGACTTCGGACTTAGTATCAAACTTATGTTAACCAGATAAAATCGTAAATCGTCTAATGGTCAATAAAACCAACATATCCACTCTCGGCGAATTCGGGCTGATCAAGCATCTGACCCAAGACATCAAGCCGAAGAACAATACCACCAGGTACGGCATTGGCGACGATGCTGCCGTGCTCGATTTCAAGGGCTATCAGACTCTTGTCACCAGCGACATCCTGCTCGAAGGCATTCATTTCAACCTGGAATACGTGCCGCTCAAGCACCTGGGCTACAAGGCCGCCGTAGTCAATTTCTCCGACATCTACGCGATGAACGGCAGACCCACGCAACTCATCGTCTCGCTGGGCATATCCAAACGCTTTGCGGTAGAGGATCTGGAGCAGCTCTATGCCGGACTCAAGGCCGCGTGCGACATCTACGGCGTGGACATCGTGGGCGGAGACACCACCTCCTCGATGACCGGTCTGACAATCAGCATCACCTGCATCGGCGAAGCGAAAAAAGAGGACATCGTCTATCGCAACGGGGCCAAGATCAATGACCTCATCTGTTGCACTGGCAACCTCGGCGCAGCCTACATGGGCTTGCAACTCCTCGAGCGTGAACGCGCCGTGGGCGAGACTGACCCCGAGAAAGCACAGAAAGCCTTCGAGGGACGCGAGTATATCCTGGAGCGCCAACTCAAACCCGAAGCACGCAAGGACGTTATCGCCGCGCTGAAGAAGGCTGACATTCATCCCACTTCCATGATGGACATCTCCGACGGCCTGTCCTCTGAACTGCTGCATATCTGCTCGCAAAGCAAGGTCGGATGCTCCGTTTATGCCGACAAACTGCCTATCGACTACCAGTCAGCGGCCATGGGAGATGAACCTGGACATCGTCACCTGCGCTCTCAACGGAGGCGAAGACTACGAACTGCTGTTCACCATCGACCAGAAAGACTACGAGAAGATCATCCCCGTGGAGGACGTGAACATCATCGGATACATCCAAAAACCCGAACTGGGTTGCAATCTGGTGGGCCGCAACGGCGAAGAGATTGCCCTCAAAGCACAAGGCTTCAACGCCTTTGAGGAATAATTGTCCATTTTCAATTGTCAATTGTCAATTTATGAAGATAGTTATTGTCGGCACAGCTTATCCCTACCGCGGCGGACTCGCCACGTTTAATGAACGCCTCGCTCGTCAGTTCAGCGCGGAAGGGCATGACGTGCATATCGAGACCTTCACGCTCCAGTATCCGTCCTTCCTCTTCCCCGGCAAGACACAGTACTCCGAAAGCCCCGCTCCTGCCGACCTCCATATCACGCGCAGCGTCAACTCGTGCAACCCGTTCAACTGGATTAGCATCGGACGCAAGATAGCACGGATGCAGCCCGACATCGTGGTAATGAAGTTCTGGATTCCGTATATGGCGCCCTGTCTGGGGACCATCGCACGCATCGTCAAGAGGCACAGTCACGCGCAAGTTGTGTCCATCCTCGACAACGTCATCCCGCATGAACCGCATTTCTGGGACAAGTGGATGATACGCTATTTCGTCTCTTCCGTGGACCGCTTCGTGGCTATGTCGGAGAGCGTGGAAAACGACCTGCGACTGTTCACCTCCGCCAAACCTTGTCAGCTGGTGCGCCATCCGCTTTACGACAACTTTGGAGCGCCCATGACCAAGCAGGAGGCCGCGGCCAGGCTGGACGTGGATCCAAGCAAGACTTACCTGCTCTTCTTCGGCCTGATTCGCGACTACAAAGGCCTCGACCTGCTTATGCGGGCTTTTGCGGACAAGCGACTCGACAAAGAGAACATACGCCTCGTGGTAGCAGGCGAGTTTTATGGCAACGAGGACAAATACAACGCGTTGTTGCACGAACTGAGAATCGAGCCGTACACGCTTTGGCACACGCGGTTCATCCCTGACGAACAAGTGCGCACATATTTCTCGCTGGCAGACCTGATCGTACAGCCATACAAGAGCGCTACGCAGTCCGGCGTGACACAGATTGCGTACCATTTCTCCAAACCGATGCTCGTCACGCGCGTAGGCGGACTGCCGGAGATAGTGCCTGACGGAAAAGTGGGCTATGTGACCGAAGTCTCCGCGCAAGCAATCACAGATGCGCTCATCGACTTCACCAAGTCCGCACCGGAGCGTTTCGACAAAGGCCTCGCCGAAGAAAAAGCCAAATATGGCTGGGACAAAATGACGGCAGCCATCATGAACGAAAAAACCGCATAGTTATGATTATACGAAGCAAAGCACCATTACGATTAGGTCTGGCCGGCGGCGGCTCGGATGTATCGCCTTACAGCGACATGTACGGCGGGCTGATTCTGAATGCCACCATCAACCTCTACGCGTATTGCACCATCGAAGAGACAGACAACGATTGCATCCAAATCGATGCTTTCGATGCCGATTACCACGCCTCGTTGCCCCTGACGCGCGAAATGGAACTGGATGGCAACGCATTGTTGCTCAAAGGCACGTATAACCGACTGATGCGCGACTACAACCTGCCTCTGCAGGCTTTCCGAATCACTACGTACAACGACGCTCCCGCGGGAAGCGGACTCGGCACCAGCAGCACAATGGTCGTGGGTATCCTCAAGGCCTTCGTCGAATGGCGCAGTCTGCCTCTCGGAGACTACGAAATATCCCGCCTGGCCTACGAGATCGAGCGCAAAGACCTCGGACTCAGCGGAGGCAAGCAAGACCAGTACGCCGCGGCTTTCGGCGGATTCAATTTCATGGAGTTCCTCCAGAATGACATGGTCATCGTCAACCCGCTGAAAGTCAAGCGCTGGATCATCGACGAACTGGAAGCTTCCATCGTGCTGTACTTCACCGGCCGAAGCCGCAGCAGTGCCGCCATCATCGACCAGCAGCGCAAGAACACTTCCTCCGGAAACACCCGCTCCATCGAGGCCATGCACCGCATCAAACAGTCGGCTATCGACATGAAACTGGCGGTGCTCAAAGGCGACATGAACGCGTTCGCCAAGATTCTCGGACAGGCGTGGGAAGACAAGAAAAAAATGGCCGACGCCATCACCAACCCCATCATCGAAGAAGCCTTCCAAGTGGCTATTCAGGCTGGGGCCACTGCCGGCAAAGTCAGCGGTGCTGGTGGCGGCGGATTCATCATGTTCTTCGTTCCGCCTACCCACAAACAGGAGGTGGTGAACGCCCTCAACCGACTGGACGGTTTCACCATGCCGTTCAACTTCACCGACGGCGGCGCACACGGCTGGAAGATTTATCCTACTGATGATATAAACACGTTGTCTTATGGAAAACCCGACTAAACATATCAACGAACTGATCACCCGCTACCCGATTCTTGCACCTTGTCGCGAAGATATCCTCCGCGCATACGAGGTGCTGGAGACCTGCTATACGCAGGGACGCAAATTGCTCGTGGCAGGTAATGGCGGCAGTGCCGCTGACTCGGAACATATCGTGGGCGAACTGATGAAAGAGTTCAAACTCAAGCGCCGGGTGTTCGCCGACCAGGCAGAATCCATGCAACGCATCGACCCCGAAATGGGACGTATCCTGGCCGAAAACCTGCAGGGAGCGCTGCCCGCTATCTCGCTTTGCGAGCACTCGGGACTCAACACCGCCTACATGAACGACAGCGGTGAGCCTGCACTGATCTTCGCACAGCAAGTCAACGGATATGGCCGCAAAGGCGATGTCTTCTTGGGAATCAGCACGTCCGGCAACAGCAAAAATATCCTCTACGCCGCTGTTGCAGCCAAGGCTAAAGGACTGAAAGTCATAGGGTTGACGGGACAAAAAGAGAGTCGTCTTGCCACACTGGCAGACGTTTGCATCCGCGTCCCCGAAACAGAAACATACAAGATACAGGAACTGCATCTTCCCGTCTATCATGCCCTTTGCATGATGCTCGAAGAGCGTTTCTTCGGAAATACATGCGCCTGAAAGATGTAAATATTGCCCCCTACTCCACCATCCTGCTTGACCGGGACGGAACCGTCAACGTGCATATCCTGGGCGACTACGTGCGCTCCCCGAAACAGTTCGTGTTCGTGCCGGGAGCCAAAGAGGCCATGGCTGCAATGCACAAGGCGGGCAAACAGGTGTACATCATTACTAATCAGCGCGGTGTGGGTCGCGGACTGATGACCGAAGAGGACCTGACAGCCGTTCACCGCTACATGCTGAAGCAGGTGGAAGAAGCGGGCGGACATATCGACGGCATCTACTGCTGTACAGCCACGGACGCCAACGACCCGCGACGCAAGCCCAATACGGGCATGTGGCGGGAACTGCTGAACGACCATCCTGACATCCGCCCCGAGGCGACCCTCATGATTGGCGACAGCGACTCCGACGAGGCATTTGCACGCAACTGCGGCATAGATTTCTGCAAAGTAGAAGACACGATTGGATAAAACGAAATGGAAGTAATTATTCTGGCAGGAGGATTGGGAACCAGACTTCGCAGCGTAGTCAGCGAGATGCCCAAATGTATGGCTCCCGTAGCAGGGAAACCGTTCTTGTGGTACTTGCTCAGTTACCTCAAACGCTACGACGTCAGCCGCGTCATCCTCAGCGTGGGCTACCTCCGCGAGGTGATTTTCTCTTGGATAGACACGGTTCGCGAGCAGTTCCCCTTCGCCATCGACTACGCCGTGGAGGAAACGCCGCTTGGCACCGGAGGAGGCATCGCTTTGGCTATGCAACATGTGCAGGGCGAGGGCGCTATCATCCTCAATGGAGACACCTGTTTCGACGTGAATCTCAATGCGTTAGTGGACTTCCATCGCGCACATCCCGAGGCGCAGCTCATTCTGGCACTCAAAGCCATGCAGGACTTCGACCGTTATGGCACCGTCATTACAGACGACCACGGTAAAGTGTTGGAATTCAAGGAAAAACGTCCGTGCAAGAGCGGACTTATCAACGGCGGCGTCTATTGGATGCGCAACATCCCAAAAGACCGCGAAGAATCACTCTTCTACGGTTTGCCCGACAAATTCTCGTTCGAGAACGAGGTAATGACTAAACACTGCGGCCCGAACGGATGCCTGTATGGAATCAGGCAGGACGGTTACTTCATCGACATCGGCATTTCCGAAGACTACCGCCGGGCAGAACAAGAACTACCTAACATGTTTGAACGCCTATGAAACAAATAAAACTATTCCTCACGGACGTGGACGGATGCCTGACCGACGGCGGGCTGTATTACTCCGCCAATGGCGACGAACTCAAGCGTTTCTGCGTGTATGACGGCATGGGTATGGCACTGCTGCAGCAAGCGGGTGTTCCCTGCGGAATCATCACTTCGGAGAAACTGCCTATCGTGGTCAACCGCGCACGCAAACTGGGCCTCACCTACCTCTACACCGGCGTGGGATGCAAGATTGAGAAAGCCCCGTGTTATCGCTACGTGCCCGCCACAGCCGAACCTGTAGAGCAGCCTACGATGACCAAACGCGAGGCAGTGGAGCAGATTTGTAAGGAATTGGGAATCAGCATGAAAGAAGTGTGCTACGTAGGCGACGACGTGAACGACCTCGACCTGCTGGAGGCAGTCGGACATCCTTGCTGCCCGCCAAGCGCACGTCCCGAAGTGCTCCGCGTCCCTGGCATTCACGTCACTATGACTCCCGGAGGTCAGGGCGCCATCCGCGAACTCACGGACGAAATCCTTGCTGCGAGAACCGTAACATTACCGTAACATTACCGTAAGATGATGCATACAGCTCCGATGAAGAATATAGCAGTCATATTAGCCGGCGGAAGCGGCAGCCGTTTGGGCGCTGACCGACCCAAGCAATTCCTCTCTCTCAAGGACGGAAGAACTGTCCTCGAGACCTGCGTTGATGCCTTCCACCAAAACGAACACATCGACGAGCTTGCCATTGTCATGCTCCGCGACCACATCGCCGAAGCGCAAGCACTCCTTCCCGCCTCTCGCTTCCCCAAGATCAAATACTGGATCCCCGGCGGCGCTGAGCGCTGGGAAAGCAGCAAAAACGCTGTCGAGGCCATCTATTTGGTACAACAAAAGATAGGCTTCCCCGAAGAAGACATCAATGTACTATTGCACGACTGCGCCAGACCGTTTATCTCGCAAGACCTGATTACGCGCGTCTGCCAAGCACTTGAGAAGCATGAAGCCGTTACGGTAGCACTACCGGTGACAGACACTATCTATGTAACCGAAACAACGCGCCAAGGAGAAATGGTGGTGGACGTTGCACCTCGAAAGATGCTTCGCAAAGCGCAGACGCCACAGGCATTCCGTCTGCTTCTCATCGCGGATGCCTACGAAGAACTACAGGACGAGCAGAAAGCCAAATTGACGGACGACGCTAGCGTCGTATTGGCGGCATACGATGAAAATATCTTCATCCTCCCCGGCGAAGAGTCCAATAAAAAAATAACGTATAAGGAAGATATAAACTAATATTATTATGAACAAAATAGTTTACCTCGGCATGATTGGTGACATTATGCACCCGGGCTTAATTAACATCATTAATGAGGGTGCAAAGTATGGCGACGTAATGATTGGACTATTCACCGATAAAGCCATTGCCACACACAAACGACTGCCTTATTTGACTTATGAGCAGCGTAAAAACGTCATTGAGAACATCAAAGGCGTTAGTTGTGTTGTTCCCCAAGATGATTGGAGTTATGTGCCGAACTTGATAAAATACAAGCCAGACTATATTATTCATGGTGATGATTGGAAAGAGGGACCCAGTAAGTATTTACGCGATGAAGTATTCAAAGTAATGGGTGAGATGGGGAAAGAAGTTATTGAGATTCCTTACACTAAAGGGATATCCGCCTCTGGATTGAAAGAAACCATTGACTCTCTCGGCGTAACACCTCAAGCTCGGCTAGCATCGCTCCATAGACTGATTTCCGCTAAACCTATCGTACGCATTATTGAATCGCATAATGGGTTAACAGGATTAATAGCAGAACACACCAGCGTTGACGTGGATGGACAGCACCGCGAGTTTGACGGAATGTGGGCAAGTTCTCTTACAGACTCAACTAGTAAGGGCAAACCTGATATTGAGGCTGTTGACCTCACCACTCGTCTTCACGATTTAAACGACACATTGGAGGTTACAACCAAACCGGTTATTTTTGATGGTGATACCGGAGGTAAGGTAGAGCACTTCGTATACACGGTTCGAACATTGGAACGTTTAGGCATCTCTGCCGTCATTATAGAAGATAAAGTCGGATTGAAGCAAAACTCTCTGTTTGGAACTGATGCCGTGCAGACACAAGACACAATTGAAGGTTTCTGTACCAAAATCAGAGCTGGGAAAAATGCTCAGATTACAGAGGATTTCATGGTAATCGCTCGCATTGAAAGTCTTATTGCCGGTAAACCGGTAGAGGATGCCTTAGAACGCGCAAAGGCCTATGTGGGTGCCGGTGCTGATGCCATAATGATTCACAGCAAAAACAAAGATGGAATGGATATCAAAGAGTTCTGCCAAAGATTCCGCAAGGCTGATGCACATACTCCGATTGTAGCTGTACCTACTACATACAACCAATTTACCGAGGATGAGTTTGCCCAATGGGGTATCAATGTGGTTATCTACGCCAACCACATGCTCCGTAGCGCTTATCCTGCTATGGTAAACTGCGCAAAAAGTATTCTTGAACACAAGCGCAGCCTAGAGGCAAGCAACGAGTATTGTATGCCCATTAAAGAGATATTAACGTTAATACCCGGCACGAAGAAATGATTTCACCCAAGTTTTTCATCGAACAACTTCAACAAGCCGGTATCGAGTTTTTCGCGGGTGTACCGGATTCTTTGCTGAAAAATATGTGTGCCTATATCACCGACCATTTTGATGACAAGCACAATATCATTGCTGCCAACGAAGGCGGAGCTGTTGCATTGGCTGCGGGCTACCATTTGGCGACCGGCAAGGTGGGTTGTGTGTATATGCAAAACAGCGGCGAGGGGAATGCGGTGAATCCGTTGGCATCGTTAACCGACCGCGATGTGTACCATATACCGTTGCTGTTGATTATCGGTTGGCGTGGTCGCCCGGGTGTTCACGATGAGCCACAACACGTGAAACAAGGAAAGATAACGACTGCACTACTCGATGTGATGGGTATTCGGTATGAAGTATTGGCGAAAGACGAGAATGCCGCGGGCGAACAAATTGAGAAAGCCATGCAATGCATTCGCAAAACCGGTGATGGCTATGCGTTGGTGGTAGAGAAAGATACTTTCGACAACTATACGCTCCAAAGCGCCAAGGTGAGTGAATACACAATGAGTCGCGAGAATGCTATCCGTACGGTTGCGGCCAGTATTCCCGCCAATGCGATTATCGTCAGCACTACGGGCATGATCAGTCGCGAGCTGTTTGAGTACCGTACTGATATGGGACAAGGCCATGAAAGAGATTTTCTGACTGTCGGTTCCATGGGGCATGCCTCTCAGATAGCGCTGGGTATCGCGCTACAGCATCCGGAACGCAAAGTGTATTGTTTCGACGGAGACGGTGCCAGTATCATGCATATGGGCAATATGGCGATTGTGGGGAGCAAAAGACCGGACAACTACATCCACATTATCTTCAACAACGGTGCTCATGACAGCGTTGGCGGACAGCCGACCGTGGGGCTGGACATCGATTTGGTGGAGATAGCATACGCTATGCACTACGAACATGCTCTATGTGTTTGGACTCCCGATCAATTGAAAGAAGCATTGGAGAATATGTTTGCTGAAGGCTTGCAACTGATTGAGATCCGGGTCAAGAAAGGCAACCGCAAGGATCTTGGCCGCCCGACAACCACTCCGATTCAGAATAAAGAAGCACTGATGTCATTTTTGAAAAAGTAACAATCATGCGTATAGTATTACTCTCTGACATACATGCCAATATAACCGCTCTTCAGGCGATTCTCAAAGACATAGATAGCATTGGAGACTTTGACGCGTATGCGTTACTTGGCGACCTTGTGAACTATGGCCCAAGACCCAATGAGACCATAGAAATTGCAAAGCAATTACCTAAGCCCCTGGTAGTAAATCTTTGGGGGAATCACGAGTATTCCATTTTTGGAGAAAGCTTGGAACGTTTTGCTACAGACAGAGGTAGAGCAGTACTCCAATATACCAACTCAATTCTAACGGAGAAATCAAGAAACTATCTCAATACATGTTTGAATCATCAAGGCAAGGAAGAAAAAGAAATTGATGGTAAACGCATACTCTTTGTTCATGGCAATCTGGATGACCCTTACTGGGGCAAGTTTGGAATAGATAAGATGAATGATGTACGTTATGCAAAATTTGATTATGTCATTAGTGGGCACACTCACGTTCCATATTACGTTGAGCATTTCTTCCCATCAGATGATGTGGCTTACCGTAATAAAAAGAGGACTATCTTTATCAATCCGGGCTCTGTTGGTCAACCTCGCAATCATAATCCATACGCCCAATATGGTGTTCTGGATTTAAAATCGGGGAACTACGAGCATCGTTGTGTTTGGTATGATATTGAGGCAGAACAAAAATTATTTTGTGATAGCGTGGACTCATTCTATAAAGAAAGATTAACATTAGGAATATGAAAAGTCTATATGTTTTAAGCGGCGCGTCCGGAATGACAGGAAGCGAGCTTGTGAGACAAATATTAGAGTTAGAGAAGGATAGCCGTATCATTGGCTTTGACAACTTCTTTGCAAGTTCCATAGATACCATTAAAGAATATCTTGAGAACCCGAGATTTATGTTCTATGAGTACGACATCAATAATGCAGACCAAATGAAGGCCATCGAAAATCAGGTTTTACGCGAGAACGGTGCCTTCGATAGAACGGTCTATATTAACTGCGCTGCTGTAGTACATACGGAACATTTTTATGAGGTGGAGCACACATGGGAAACCAACGTGATTTCCATGAAATCATTCTTGGATCAGGCTATCCGCGTAAAAGCTGACACCTTCATCAACTGCTCTACAAGCGAAGTCTATTCCATGCAGTCTTGGAACGAGAACGGTGGTGTTCGTGAAAGCGACTACCTTTTAATGTCCACAGCAGAACACAGCCAGCGTACCAGTTATGCTTGCGGCAAATTGATGACGGAGTTCTTTATGAAAGATGCAGTGGATAAAGGCAAGATTAAGGGTTGCTCTATTCGTTTTGCCAATGTATATAGCAAGCACGAGCGTTTTGCCAAGCACATCATTCCTCACATCATTAATGAACTACTTGAGAAAGGCTCTGTAACCCTATTGGAGAATTCCAAGAAAAACCGTCGTGCGTTCCTGCATAATATCGATAGTTGTCGCTCGGTTATGGCTTTGATCAATTCTGATAATGCTCTTGACGGTACTGTTTACAACGTGGCTACCGATGAAGAAATCACCATCATTGACCTGACCTACAAGATTGCAGAGAAGATGAATCTTCCCAAGCCGGAGATTGTCTTCAATGGCTATCGCAGCTCTGACCCTGAGCGTCGAATTTTGAATACCGACAAGATTCGAACTCGCACAAATTGGTTTCCTATCATAACTCTAGAACAGGGCATTGAAATGTGTGTTGCTTCAATAAAACAATAATTGATGGCGAGTATGGGAAATATTCAAACTACCGGTGGCGTATTTACCGAAGACATACGCCATCTCGTTCTCTCAAACATTGCAAAAGTTTTCTTTTGTAAAGAAGAAGATGTGGAAGAATTAGTGCCGGTGCAGGCAGGCATGACAAATATTGTACTATCCTTCCGTCTAAATGGAGGTAAATATATTTACCGTCATCCTGGACTTGGCTCAGATATTCTGGTGGAACGAGGTCGCGAAACCATCATGCAAAAAGTGGTGGAAGATGTAGGCATCGATACCACTGTGATTGCCATGGACGTGGAAAAGGGGTGGAAGATAGCTCGATATATTGAACATTATGATTACGATTACCATAATCTTAATGATATGGTGCGAGGGGTCATGCTCATAAGAAAACTTCATGAAGCACCTTGTCGCGTAAGATGGAACTTTGATGTTATTAAGAAAGCAGAAGCCATCAAATCCAAAACCGCACCAGATGCGTATGGCCTATTTAACAACTTTGAAGAACTCCGTGATAAAATCTATAGACTCTACCATCTGACTAAAATAGATGGTATACGTCATAGTTACACACATGGAGATGCTCGTGATGTTAATTTCCTAATTAATAAGGATGAAATATATCTTTGTGACTGGGAATACGGTGGATACGGAGATCCTGGTTTTGATATTGGATCTTATATTGCCGGAGGTATCCATACCATTGAAGAAGTTAATAGAATTTTATTTACATATTATAGACGCGAGCCCACTCCTGTTCAAAAACGGCATTTCTATGCCTATATCGCTATCTCTGGTTGGTTCTATATGCATTGGAGTATGTTAAAAGAATCCAAAGGACAAGACCCGGAACCTCATAAAACCAGATGGTTTACATACGCTAAAGATTATAGCATTATGGCACTTAAGATGTATAAAGAACAAGGTGTAAAAATCGATTCATTCGAAGGGTATACTGGTGATATTATCAATAAATAAGTAAAGGAAAGGAATAGACACATGAATACGTACATTATTCTTGCGGCAGGGAAAGGACGCAATTTACAACCCCTAACATTAAAGTATCCAAAGACATCTTTCCGTTTAAATGAAGAAACCACCGTTTTACAACGGATGGTAAGAAGCATTCGCCATTATGATAGAAATGCAGAGATTATCGTTGTTGTTGGTCATCTTGCTGATGCGGTCAAAAATGAACTTTCAGAAGATAATTGTAAGTTCGTTGTAAATCCTTTTTATGAGGTTACGAACTCTATATCTTCTGTGTGGTTCGCACGTGAATATTTGGAAAGAGAAAATGTAGTTATTGTACATGGTGACGCCGTTTTCTCTGATGATATAGTTATGAATCATTTGGTAAAATCAACAGATTATCCATATGTACTGGTAGATAGTTCATGTGTAAAACCGGGTTCGTACAATGCAGTTATCAAAGACCGGAAAGTTCTTGTTATGAGTAACAAACTGGAAAAATTTGATGCAAAGTATTGTTGTATGACAAAACTTGATGCCGTCTCTGCTCGACTATTGAAGGAAGAAATAGACAATATGATTCATAACAATATGTATGATCAGTTTGTCGAGGATTCTTTAGTTCAACTAATAATGTTTCATGATTTTCAATTATTTGCAGAAGACATTGCTGGTAAGTCTTGGGCTGAAGTAGATACTGTGGATGACTTACTATTGGCTCGCCAAATCTTAGCTGAACACATTTAAATATTTCAAGATGAACTATGTAATCATTATAGCAGGAGGAGTAGGAAGCCGCTTAGGTGCTAAAGTCCCTAAACAATTTGTGGAGGTACTTGGCAAGCCTATCATTGCTTATACAATGGAGCATTTCCAAAATCATCCAGATATTGACGCAATTGAATTGGTGTGTGTGGATGGCTACCAAAAGCATCTAAAGGAAATCACCGAAAAGTATGGTATTACCAAACTTCTTAAGATTGTCAAAGGCGGACTTGAGTATGAACGCTCAATTATGAATGGAGTGGCTGGACTCGAAGGTATTGCTAAACCAAAAGATGTTGTAATGATTCATTGGGCAGCATCACCTTTCTTGTCAGAAGAACTGATAACAGATAACATCCGTGTCTGCAAAGAAAAAGGAAACGCTATCACGGCAAGTTATTCTTATCTTCTTTATGGCTCAAATGATGGTGACTGTGCCAAACAAGCATTAAATAGGGATTCATTTATGACGCTCTCTACACCCCAATCTCTTTGGTATGAGAGTATTGTAAATCTCTATAAACAGGTTGAAAAAAAGAATTTATTTGAAATAGTTAAAGAACATCATACCACCGTTTTTATGGCAGAATTGGGAATTCCTCTTTATTTTTCTAAGGGTAGTCATACCAACATAAAGATTACAACTAAGGAGGACATAGAATTGTTCCTAGGCTATCTTTTAGCTAAAAAGTATAGAGAAGAACACTCTGAAGAATGAGTATGATAGTAGAAAAGGGATTCAACCATGGATAAGTTTGCTGAGGCAGTTGAAAACCAAAGAAGATAGTATCTTTTCATTGGAGATTCACTGAAGCACTCTAAGAATTCAACGGAGTGTTCAGATAAGGATATTTTTGCTTGAGAGACGATATCATTTAAGAGGTAATTGGCCGAATGGAGTTGCTGAAGACACTTAAAAAAGTGGTATTTTAATTACATTGTATGTGAATAAAAAGAAGAATTAGCAAAGAACATAACTGCTGATTGAAATCACATGAAGCCAACGACACAATAAATGTCGGTTGCAGTATTAAACAATAACAAATTATGGAAAGACGCATTTTAACGTCAGAGGAATTCCGACGTATGCAATTAGTTGGATTGGAAGTATTAACAGAAGTTGATAGAGTTTGTAGAAAGCATAATATCAACTATGTGATTTTCTGTGGAACTCTTTTAGGAGCGGTGCGCCATAAAGGATATATTCCATGGGACGATGATGCAGATATAGCCATGTTAAGAGAGGATTATGAAAAGTTTAAATCTGTATTATACGATATTAACCCAACTATTTGTTTTATACAGGACCATGAGACAGACTCGGAATATAGATGGGGATATACTAAAGCAAGAAGAACGGGAACAACTTATATCCGATTAGGGCAAGAACATCTAAAGAATAAGACGGGTATATTTATAGATATATTCCCTCTTGATGATGTCCCTAAATCAATTGTTGGTCAGATTTTTCAAGACTTTTATTGCTATTGTTGTAGGAAAATATTATGGTCTGAAGTTGGAAAGGTTAATTCTAAGGGTTTGAAAAAAGCATGGTTCACACTCCTTTCTTACATTCCTGTCGATAGCGTTTTCAAATGGATAAGTGTATATACAAAGAAGAGCAATAACAAAACTTCAAATAGAGTGCGAAATTTACTTTTCCCAGCAATTGGGAAATTATATGTACATAACCCCATTAGGGAAAGATATGGTATGCCAAAAAAATGGTTCCTTGAAAGAGCTGAGTACGAATTCGAGGGACACAAGTTTTACGGGACCAAGGATTATGACGCAATTCTGAACTACACATATAGAGATTATATGACACTACCACCAGAAGAGAAGAGGCAACAACATGCTCCTGTATCTTATATTGATTTTGGTAATACTCCTATGAACTATGTTCCCTAAAAAAAATGAAAAGCCTGATTATCACAGTAGCTGGCATGTCCACTCGCTTCAACAAGGAAACAAAACAGGATGTGCTGAAGTGCCTTTATTATGAGGATGATCCTGCAAACTCATTGATTAGTTTGCAAGTTCATAAAACTTTCGACATGGTGGACGAGATTATTGTGGTGGGCGGCTATAAGTTTGAAGACTTAGAAACGTTCATCCACAATGAGATGAAGCATGTAAACCACAAAATGAAATTGGTCTATAACGACCACTATCATGATTATGGTTCAGGCTATAGTCTGCTTAAAGGGATCGAAGTGGTTTCAGAACAAGCAGATGAGATTATCTTCATTGAGGGAGATTTGCTCTTTGATACGGAGAGTGTAGAGAAGATTTTCTCTTCAAAGAAGAATGTTATATCCGTGAATAATGAGCCCATTCTTTCCAAGAAGGCGGTTGCACTTTACTTTGATGCCAGCAATTACCCTCATTACATCTACGATACCAGCCATTCATGTTTAGAAATTCACGAACCCTTCACGGCTATTTATAATTCTGGTCAAATGTGGAAGTTTAAGGATCCATCAAGAGTACGGAAGATTTGTCAGTTCCTTACGCCAAAACAGGAACGGGGAACAAATCTAGAGATTATCCAAGAATACTTTGGAGCATATCTTAATTCACAATTAGATATAATAAGAATTAACCTTTGGTTCAACTGCAATACCGTGGCAGACTACCGTGAGGCTATCAAAACAATGAATAAATGAAGACGTTAAACGAGAAACTGAACCTCCTTAAGAAAAAATTAGAAAGAGGAGAGAAGATAACCATTGCAATATTTGGCTTGGGCAGTGTTGGATGCTATCTGCTCGACTATCTGGTATCGCTTGCAGACCCTCAATTAAGGCTTGTTGTAGTAGGGCGTAATGCTGAAAAAATGCAGCAAGATGTCAATATTATCAAGACTGCTGCCACTATTCGCAGGCAGATGCGTAGTGAGATTGTGGTTGAAGGAAGTTGTGATTTCAAGGATGTAAACAGTATTGAGGTAGCATTGAAGAAGATTCAACCGGACTTTATTGTGAATAGTAGTCGCCTCTATGCCGGTTTGAAGTATGGAACCATTTCTTGGTCCAATCTTCGCGCATACGGCATTTGGAGCCCTATGTCCGTACTCCTTGGAAAGAACATCATGGAAGCCTATGGGAAGGCCGACTGCAATGCAATTTGTATCAACACCTCGTATTCTGATGCCGTTATCCCTTGGTTAAAGAGTGCAGGTTTACCTTACTTTGATTTTGGTAGTGGCAACTTAAACCACCTGATTCCTCGTATGAAGTTTTATGTGGCAGAAAAGTTTGGGATTGATAATCTGAATGATATAGACATTACGCTTGTGGCAAGCCATTTCCATGATGTAATAATTAGTAAAGAAGGACATACAGAAGGTGTTAAACTTTTGCTCAGTATTAAATATCAAGATAAGGAACTGGACATTAATCACGATGAGGTGTATAAAGCTTGCAGCATTCCCATGCCTACTGACCAAAAGCGTAACATGATGAACGCATCCAGCAACTTCTACATCATCTACAGCATTCTATCTGCTATCCGAGAAAAGAAAGCAGTTAAAATTCACACTCCTGGTGTTGACGGACATATCGGAGGCTATCCTTACATCATTGACGCTACCGATAATGAAGTGAAAGGATACTTTCACCCTGGTTTTTCTATGGAAGATATGGAACGAGTGAATAGGAAATCCATATACTGCGACGGCATAGAAAACGTGATCGATGGTTACCTCGTCTACACCGACGAACTACTGGACAAAGTCAAAACTCGTTTTCACATTAATCTTCCCAAACGAATACATCTAGCGGAAGCAGAATCTGTCGCCAATCTTTTGATTAACGGTATTATCAAACCTAATATTGAAAATTCTTAAAAACAAATAATTTATGGCCATGAGAGATTTTATAGTAAAAATAGCCATTAAACTTGGCATATACAAAAAACTGGTTGAAATCGACACCTATTTTAAGGATAAAAAGAAATATAAACAATTCCAAAAATATGGTGTCGAAGCCTACATCAAAATGGATGAAGCGTGTAGGAAAGCTGGAACACAGTTACTTCCCCTTTTTGGCACTCAACTAGGGTTGGTGAGAGAGAATGGATTTATTCCGTATGACAATGACCTCGACACTGCAATTTTGTTTAGCCAGCGTCCCGACAACATCGTAGATATCCTAAAAGAATATGGTTTTCAAATAGAAACTGCATATTATATCAAAGGAGAGAATAAACCTCTTATTGAACAGTATTCATATAAAGGTGTTCATGCGGACATTTTTTATCTCTTCGATTATGATGACGAATACTATTATTGTTACGTAGTAGAACGGCATGAAACAAAGGATTGGAAAGAGGCGAATCGAACAAATGGATTCCCTTGCCATTTTAGACTTTTTAAAAAATGTGAAATAAACGAAAAAGAATTCTTTAATCATTCTTTTTTCTTTCCAAAAGAATCCGACACGTGGCTTCGAGATGTCTATGGCGATGATTATATGACTCCAATAAAGAACTGGTCAAATGGCGATAGAAAAACCAAATACATATATTCCGATATTAGGTTATATCGAACGCAATATGTGTAATTGTATGGTTTAAAATACTACTCATCTGACCCCTTCTGCCAATTCGAACGCTTCGTGGATGTTGTCCTCCAGCGAACAATATGTCCACGAGCCATAGCGCCCGATAGAATAGATGTCGTGCTCGGCTAATAGCTTCTTCTTCAGCAACTTGTCTTCTTCCGACTTACGTGTGATATGCACATAAGCAGGGTCCATCATCACATGATGCGAAGCCACCAATTGCTGGTCTGTGACTATTCCCACTTTGTGTAGGTCGCTCAACGTTCTGCCAAGCAACTGATCCACATCCACATGCTCTTCTTCGTGGTTGAAACCTATTTCCACGTATAACGACATCTTGTCCTGACCGATGATATTGTCATAAAAGCCTACACGATAAAAAACCACATCCCGATCCGGGAAATAAATCCAGTTGTTCCTGGTTTCCGGGCCTTTCTTATCAAACCCGAGATTGAAAACCAGTACTTTGTTCCAGGAATAAATAGACTTGTCGTATTCTATCCCGCACATATCCAACAAACGCGGGAAAGGCGCAGAGGAAATCAAGTTGTCAAAACGAATGGTACGCTTGTTGGTAACCGCCGTTTTGCTCTTCATATCCACCGATACCAACCATTCGTTAAAACTGATTTTCGACTTATCCACATGAGATGCCACCGATTCTACCAATTTGATTACGCCTCGCTTGGGATAAAGGAAAAATGCATTGTACGACTTATTACTTGAGTTTCGAAAATTCTTGATAATCTGCTCCTTATCAGCATAGGGGAAAAACCTTCCCATAGCATCCGTATCCAACTTGTTCAAGTCCGTTGCATATAGCTTTTCGTTGTACGGAATCAAAAACTTCTCCGCAATGGATTTACCAAATTTGGCATACAACATGCTCTTGAAAGAGTTAATTTCTGCATTGTCATCGATAGTGAACAAATCGTACAAACAATCAATAAACTCTTCCTTTTCCAATTGGTGAATATTCATTTGGAACGGAAAATCCACATGACGACCCTTATAGTAGATTTGAGTGAACTTCCTCACCTTCAGTATCTCTTCCTCGCTCAACCTGCTCATCACATAATCTTTGATGGCCTCACGCTGGAAATGAAAGAAATGCCCGGAATAATCCCAAACATAATCTCCCGAATAAACCGTCTTGCAATAACCTCCTATCTCATTGTCCCTTTCGATAATCAGGTAGTCGTTCTTTGTGGCGGCAGCGTAACTCAATCCGGAAATACCGGCTCCTATAATTAAATCCATCTGCTTTTCCTTTTATACCATCATTTGTTTTTTGCTCGCATACATCCGTATCAACGGAAAGACCAACTTTGGACATGTACGCAATCCCAGAACCAGCAACCTCATGGAAGCCTTACTCTTAAAATACCTGTTCTTCTTGTAATCCGGAACCTGACTGAGCAATACACCATAAATCTCATGCAGAGTCTTCACTTGCGGCTCTACCGAATTGGTCACGTAATTGAACACCGATGACAGATACCCCTTCTTTATGTACATAAAGTCAATCTCTTCTTTGTAAGAATCATACACTCCAACGCTCTTGGCAAAATGCATCAATTTCTCAAACACCGTAAGCCGTTTCTGATACTTTGTACTATCTTTCGTCGTAACAACCGAACCCGGACGGATTAGATACATATAAAAGGGCTTGTCCACGTATGCTATCGACTTCGCTAACATCCATACCGATGACACAAAATAACTGTCATCAGCACAACGGTCCTCCGGGAAACGGATGTTGTATTCTTCAATGAAACTCCTTTTATAAATAAAAGAGGTAAACAAAGACACGTAATGAGTCAGAATAAACGACCTGTCAGCAGACGATATCTCACCGGCCGAAATATGTGGATTTTGCAAAATGTCTCCCAAATGATTGTCCGGGTAAATCTTCTGCATCTGACAACAACACAAGTCCGTATTCCCGTTACGAACAGCTTCGTTATAAAGCTCCTCAAACATCGTTGGTTTCACCCAATCATCGCTGTCCACAAAAGCAATATACTCGCCTTTGGCCTCAGGAATAGCATAGTTGCGCGCCATACCCGCACCCATGTTGTGCTCTGGCTTCAGGAAACGGAACTGGTCTTTTCGGGGATGACCCTCTATCATCTTCTGAACTAATTCAATACTGTTGTCAGGACCATGGTCATCCACAAAGATAAACTCCATTTCCTGAAGGGTTTGACTAAGCAGCGATTGCGCACATTTTTCTATGTACTGCGCCACTCCGTAAACAGGTAATATAATAGATACTTTTATCATTTTTGCTTAGTTGAGACGTTCAGTTTTCGGTTTACGGTAATAAACTACAATTGCACCGGCCATCAACACAAGCATCAAGATAGAAACAGCCAAAGTAATTGTATCCCACTTATGCATCGTTGGCGCCTCATTCTTGAATTCTATCACGTGATTGCCTGCAGGCACAACCATCGCGCGAAGAATATAGTTCACGCGCAAATAGTCAGCCGGCTTGCCGTCAATATAGGCGCGCCAATCAGGTGCGTAATACACCTCCGAGAACACTGCTAACTGTTCCTTGCTCGCCTTGGATTTGTACTTCACGTAATCCGGATTGTACGGTTTCTGGTGCTCCATCACGATAACAGAACTGCTGTCGCGCTCAAGATTCTTGCCCTGCAGCATCTCCGCAAAACGCTTGTCAACAATTGCCTTCTCCGCCGGATTGAAGTGGTTCAGCGCCAAAATCTCAGCGTTCGCATCCTCCACCAATTCATACTCGTTCACAAACCACGCATTTCCCAACGCTTCAAAATTACGCTGCACATTCGGACCATCCTTCCCACGCATCACCACATACCGCGCATTCAGCATATTCAGCACATCCGGACTTATATGACGCGACAGGTAGAAGTCAATAATATCCTGATACCTGCGCAACTTGGCCGCATGATACCCGCCTATCTGATGATGATAAGCCGAAGGATAAGAGTCGTTAAACGTATTTACCGACAAATCGAACACGCGATAGTCTTCGTCACCAAACTGCGCCGCATATTGGTCAAGCATCTTGTCTGTCTGTGACGGTTTCAGCTTCAGGTTCTTCGCCGTAACAAAATTCGACTCGTTCAGGTAGCGACGATCCACACCCCACAAATCAAATAGCACCAGAACTGCCAGCACACCTACAATAATCTCCTGACGCTTCACTATCTTATTGATATACAGCCACAAAGCAACTGCGGCAAGCATAATCAGACCCAACGAGCGCCACGAATCGGACATAAACAAAGCCTTGCGGTCACTCACCAACACGTCACGAATCATACCCCACTGGCTTCCGTACTGCGCCGCCATCTGTGTGTCGCTCAGTCCCGAGAACGAGAAACTGCCCGCAAACAGCATCATCAGCAAAATAAACCCGGCAGAAATGCCTGTGGACACATACAAAGCCCGATTCAGTCTCTTCTTATCAATTGGATTCTCCTTGTTGAAAATAGCCTTCAGCGCCAACGCAGCCAATAACACCATCGTCACATTAGCCATCACCAAACTCATAGACGGCGTGCGGAACTTGTTATACAGCGGCAGATACTCAAACAGGAAACTGTTGAATCCCATCAAATTCTTGCCCCATGACATCAGAATCGCCAGTATCGTAGCCAACACTATCCACCAGCGATCAGGACCTTTCACTACAAACAGGCCCAACACAAACAAGAAGATGATAATTGCGCCGAAATACACCGGACCCGATGTGAACGGCTGGTCTCCCCAATACAACGGAGCACGTTTCTGACGGAAAGACTTGTAAAACTCCGAATCCGTACCTACCGTCTCGCCCGAACCGCCACCATAGGCTCCAGGAACCAGCAACGTATATGTCTCACCCTTGCCATAACTCCACGCAAAAGCATAATCCAAATCCAGACCTTCAGATGCCGCAATCGACTTGGCTTCTCCGTCCTTATACAAATCTTCCGGAGTCACCGTTATCTCCGACCCGCCACGCATAGTGTACTTCGCATACTCCTGATTTACAATCAAGTGGCGCGCATTGCTACCTGCAGCAAATGCCGAGCCTATGAGCAAAACAACAACACTTGCCATAAAGGACTTGAATTGCCTGTCCTTGATGGCAAAAAACAAATAAACCAAACCAAATATCACTCCCATTATCATAGTATAGAAAGTTATCTGGATATGGTTGAACATTATTTGAAGTCCTAACGCAAGCGTAAATAGAATTCCTCCCCACACGTAGTTTTTCCTAAACACCAACAACATACCTCCAATAATAGGAGCCATCATAGCCATCGCCCATGCTTTCGTAATGTGTCCGGCTTCTATGATAATGATATTATAACTACCAAAGCCAAAAGCAATCGCGCCCAACAGACTCAACCACGGATTGCACCCGAACGCCAACAAACATACATAAAAGCCTAACAAATACAGGAAAACAACTGCGATGTCGCGCTCCCAATTGGTAAAATTCATCGTTAATAATGACTTGAGTGGCCCTAACGCAGTTTTGCGAGGAGGATAATCAATCTGATACGATGGCATACCACTGAACATCGCACTGTTCCACGTAGTATACTCTCCGGTTTTTTCCCGAAAATCAACTTGCTCTTTCGACATCGCGGAAGCCTTCAACGTATCACCTTGCTGAATGATCTTACCCTCAAACACCGGAGCCATATAAACGGCCGATAACACAAAGAAAAACAAAATGATTCCGCAATGAATCAACGATTTTTTCAAAACTGGTTTCATATTTTCAGTCATAAATTTTCACTTTCGGACTGCAAAATTAACAAAAAGAATCCAATTGTGCAAGAGAAATGCAAAAAAAAATGCACTTTTCATGCATTTTTCTTGTTTTGTTCACAAAAAAGCGTTACCTTTGTCCCCGCAAAACTATTGCAAACTCAAATATCATCTACAATATTTATGACAAAAGCAAAACTCATCAAAGGCACTCAATGGCACGGCAAATGGGGGAAAAACCAGTACATCGCCCAAAGAGCCGGCCAACCCGCCGAAGAAGTCAGCATCAAGGCTAACCCAAAACAACCCTTCACCGAAGCGCAACTCGCGCAGATGAACGGTCAAGACTCACGCCTCATCGCTGCCAATACAACCATCCACAAAGTCCTCAACGACCCCGAAACCAAGGCTGCCGAGTTGGCTGATTTTCAAGCTTTCTGCGCCGAACATGGCGACACCTGCCGGACCAAGAAAACTGGCAAGGTACGCAAGCGTAGATTCATCGATTTCCTTCGATCCAAATACATGAACAAACGGCCATAATTCCACTCAAAAACATACCCTTATCACCACAAAAACCGTATTATACTACGTATAATACATAATTCGCGACCCCGAAACCGCTTTTATCGGGACCTGGTGAAGAGAGCCTGCATACTTCTCATATACCTCTCGCATCGTTTACCGACCCCGCGCGCTCGCTTCCCCCATCACACGCCACACTCGCCCTCCGCCCCGATTCCACGCCTACATCTACCGCCGGCTTCCCTGTTTTTCTCGCGGGGAAGCCCCGTTTTTACCTCTTCGCTGCCTTTTTTCAAAGAAAATGCATTTTTTTCTTGCACATGTCAAA
>ONXE01000195.1 GCA_900321775.1 uncultured Bacteroidales bacterium | reverse complement strand
TTTTCGCGGTGAGGGGGGGATTCGAACCCCCGGTACGGTTACCCGTACGTCAGTTTAGCAAACTGGTGGTTTCAGCCACTCACCCACCTCACCTTCGCGTTCGCGTCCCTCGCACACTGACTGAGTCTTCCGCCTGACGGCTCCGGCCTCATTAAAGTGCTCGGGCGTTCCGCTCTCCCCAAAAACCAGGGGGTTTTCGGGGGCCCCAATTGAGGGGTGGTTTTGGGTTCGATGTTGTCAAACCAACTGCTTTTCCCAAAAGCGGCTGCAAAGGTACTGCTTTTTTTTGACATATGCAAACATTTTGGGAGAAAAAAATGCAAAAAGGCGTTTTTTATGCACTTTTTTGGAGAAAATTGGGCAAGAAGGCGGGAAAAGTGGAACGTTTTCTTGCGTAATTCAGAAAAAAGTATTAATTTTGCAGGCGATTTGAGATCACAATATATATTAAGGTATATGAAAAAGATTTTCTTCTGTGTGATGGGCCTGCTGGTGGCAGGTGCTGTAATGGTTAACGGTGCAGGGTTAATGGAACTGAGCAGCGGGAACGTTGTGCCAGACACGTGCAAGACCGTGACTTCGGCTCCTGCGCATATTCTGGCGTATGACCTGACAGCGGACTCCACCGCTACCGGCTACGATTTCTCGTTCAAGGCCAACATGGCCGCCAACAGCGCAGCGCTGGTGTTCTTCAACGAGGCCGGCGACTCTATCGGCACGATAGCTATCCCGAGTGTGGCAGCAGGTGCCAACGTCGTGACAGTGCAGACTGACGCGTTCCCCAATCACGGCAGAGAGATGCGATGGGCGGTTCGCCTGACAGGGCCCGACAATGCATCCTTCGCGATGATCTTCGAATCTGCAAAAATCAGTGGCCGCCTTCATTTGGCCGTGGATGCCAACCCCGAATCGCCTTACATGGGGCAGGCTTACGTGTTCGGGCGCAACAATGTGCAGGCTACAGGCTTGTATATCATGGACCAGCAGTACAACCTCTCTGCCCGCCACAACTTCGGTCTGACGCAGATCAACAGCGGCTTCATGCGCCCGTGCGTGGACGAGAACGGCATGGTATGGGTGCCGGACCAGACGGCCCAACGCTCCGGCATCTGGATCATCGATCCTGCCAATCCCGACACTTGTGTCCAGTTCTTCCAGGGTACGCTCGATGGTCTCGGCATGTTTATGAACGGCGACACGCGAGTTGGTGGCCCCGGCACGACATGCTTCCTCTACGGCAAGGGCGAGAACCGCAAACTGTTCGCACATCAGGAAGATAACTCCAATGTCATGAACCCGGTCAACGCCGTTGCCATCTACAACATCGGCACGAGCTATTCGTGGAATACAGCGCCGACGACTATCCATGACACCCAGAACCACAGCGCCGGCAACAGCGCGCTCTACGTAGTGAAGCAGGGCTATTGGCTCAGCCAGTTTCGTAACAAATCCCAAAACACTGCCACTTATCCCGCGCTGCAGTTCTTTGCCATGGACGGCACGCCGCTTGCCAACTTCGGCGGCGACCCCAGAATAGACGGCTGTGCTGTAGCAGGCATGACCTTGGACACGGTTCATAACAGACTGTATTTGGCAGATGGTTTGAGCAATATCCTTGAGTTCGATGTGACATACAATGACACGACCAACGTCCCGACGCTGGACTTGGTTGGCAAGCACCTTACGAACTATCAAAACATCGCATCGATGAGTTTGGACTATGCCGGCAACCTGTATGTAACCGGAGGCGGCTACGGCACCTCGTCCCTCAACAAGATGCAAGTGGCTGTGTTCTCACCGTCCACCAACGGTCATAACAGCACATTGGTGCCTGCCCGCAAGCCGATCTACTTCCGGGAAGACCCGACCCGCATCAACCATATTGAGGGGCAGGAACAGGCTGTTCGCTTCATCCGAAACGGTCAACTCTTTATCAGGAAAAACGGCATCACCTACGACGCCATAGGACGAGTAGTGCGCTAAGCGCATTCACCCTGTCAATCACATCTTGACGCGAAGCCCGAGGGTAGCGATACCATAGCTTCCGTTGAAGATGTCGTGCCATAGGGCATAAAGGTCCAGATGCGGCCAGAACTTGGTGAACTGCAGTTCGCCATAAACGGGACGGTAGATATATCGGGTGATGTAATCGGTAACCCAGGCATTATACGCCAGTGTCGCCATGTTGTAGCGACGTAGCGACGATGGCGTATAAAAAATGGTGCGGGCCCTCAACTGCATTCCATAGGGGATATCGAACACCGGCGCAAAGTTGAATGCAGCCGAGGCTGTTCGGGGTTGATTGGGATTGTCGTTGATACGTATGTTCACGCCTCCGTTGAGGGTAAGAAAACGGTAGTGGTAACGCGCCGATGCGTCAATCAGGAAATCGTGATGCAGGTCGTTTTGGTAGTTGAAGTTGTAGTAGTAGGCGTTTAAACCCGCAGAAACATTGGGCCGGGCAAAGTTGTACGCCAGTTTCACTTCGTGAATATACGTGATGTCCGATAAAGCTTGTTTGTAGGATGGCCTGACATATTTCTGCAGATACGCCAACTGAATCTGATGCTCGCGATGGGGAATATAGATAACACTGGCATGCATCATGTTCAAAGGGTAATGATTCAGAAACTCGGTCGGATTAGGGTAGGTTTCCCACCATCCGTGAACACGGTGGTAGCGAAGACGATCACCGGCCGTGAAACGCCATTTGTTCAACGTGTAATCCAACTCCACATACAGATCGCCGTACAGCGAATTTGCCTTGTGATCGACACGACTCATGTTCTCCGGATAGAAGTAGTCTTGTTTGTCTATTGCATAGTCTACCTCCACACCGGCCATTAAATTCAGTCTGTCAAAAAATGTCGCATTAAACTCTTCTACGGCTGCAAAAATATGCGTTTTTCCGTTACTGAGCGAATCACGCAAACGGTCCTCGGGATAGAGGGTCGTAACCCGCGGGGAACGGCCGTAATAATACACCAGCGCCGACATCAGAAACATCTCCGGACGGAAGTAATGGTAGTTACG
>ONXE01000191.1 GCA_900321775.1 uncultured Bacteroidales bacterium | reverse complement strand
TGAATGAAGCTGTTGCTGATCTGTGCGAATATATACAGCGGAAGACGTTCGCGCTCCAATTGGAGTTTGAGGGACGCACCGCTGAGCACTTTTCTCAGAAGCGGGTCGGTGATGGTCGCCTCCAGCCAGTCGTAGGCACTGCGTGCAAAGAGTGACTTCCCGTAGAAATCCTCTGCTGTACGCGATCCCAGTCCGTCCCAGATATGTTCTCCCACTTGCCGGAGCATCTCGGCGTACTGAGTAAGGTTCTGTCTTTGCGCGGGGAAAGATGCCGCGAGGGTGTCCACAAAATGCTCATGGCCCTGCGCAAAGGCGAAATGCTTGTCGCCGATGATTATCTCATCGAAGCAATCTTCGTCCATGCGTTTCCAGGGCAAGTCCATAAGCCCAAAATAATCGAATAGGGGATGCAGGGATTGTCCTTCCCCGAGTCCACCAACATAATGCAGGCCGGTGTCAAAAAGCAGTCCACCCCGATGGAACGTCTGCAGGCATCCGCCTATCTGATGCTCCTTCTCGAGCACAGTCACTTGCATACCGGCTTTGGCCAAAATGTAAGCGCACTCGAGTCCGCCCAATCCGCTTCCTATGACAACGACTTGTTCTTTCATATTACTGTTCCTTTAAGTGTGAGACATTGCTCATCTGCTTTGCTGATGGTTGCCTGCAGATTCTCTCCGTCCAGACGAATGGTTACATCCAACGTAGGGAACTCGGAGGGTGTAATCAGTTTGGTCATGCGACACTGCGCGATATAATTCAGCATCAGCGGACGACCTGCCACCTCCTCTGCGCATTCGCGAATCATCTGCAGGTTGCACACACCGGGCGCAACAGGCATCTCGGGAAAATGACCCTTGTACACCTTGCAGTCCGGGCGCAACGCCACTTCGAAGACAGTTGCACCGTCCTCTTCGCGACGAGATGTTATGTCGTAAAAATCTTCTATCAGTTTCATACTAATCCTCTTTCAAAAAGATTTTCATCTGTCCAGCTGCCACCACCTCATCGCCCACCTTGGTCTCGGCAGCCAGCAACGTGATACCTGCGGCCTCGCCCAATACGCGTAGGTGCGTGCTCAGACGTGCTCCTGCATTCGGGCGCGCGTACAAAAAAAGGCGCTTCAACTCGCCGATATAGCCCAATCTCGGCTCTTCGCCCGAAGCGTAGCCCCTAAAACCCGCAAAGGCCGCGGCCGATTGCGCGATATGCTCAATCAACCCCGGTTCTTGCATCTGACCGTTTTGAACGAAGATGTTATCTTCCTTAATAAGTAGCCCTGTTTCCGCCTCAGACTCGGTCACATTCTGAAGCAGATCCACCATCACAATGGGAGGGCGTTGCGGTATCAGGGCGAATAAGTCCGCGTCTGTGAAAACCGCTTTCATTTCATGTTTTCTGCCAAATAGTCGTAGAGGGCTTGGAACGTCTGAATTTTCGGAAGATCCGTGTTCGCAATCTTAACGCCGAACTCGTTATCAATCAGCGCAATCATGTCCACAAGGCTCAAGCTGTCCAGCTCCAATGTCTTTTTGATGTTTGCGTCAGGAGTGAGTTTCTCAATATCGGTCTCAAACTCCTCCGAAAGAATCGTGTTTACTTTTTCAATAAGTTCAGTTTTCTCCATATCTAATTGATTTATAGTTATTTCTTATGTTACTTTCTTACTTCCAGTCGCGTACAATCAACGTTGAGTTGGTTCCGCCAAAGCCGAACGAGTTGCTCAGGAACGTGTCAAAATGTTTCTCCACGCGTTTGGCCGGAATCAGCAGTTTGGCACTGTCTTCGTCAGGGTTCTCAAAGTTGAGGTTCGCGGCAATAAAGCCGTTCTTCATCATCAACATCGAATAGACAATCTCGCTGGCACCTGCCATCCACATCTCATGGCCTGTCTGGCTCTTGGTGGATGTCACCTCGGTGCGCTGGTCGCCGAAGATGTTGTAGATAGCTTTGGCCTCGTTGGTGTCACCGATGTGGGTAGAAGTGGCGTGCGCGTTGATATAACCAATCTCGCGGATGTCGATACCTGCGCGGGCAATCGCGTTCTCCAACGACTTCGTCGGACCCTCTACATTCGGGCTGCTGATATGGTCTCCGTTGCTGGAGAAGCCCCAGCCCAGAATCTCTGCCAGAATAGGAGCTCCGCGCTTCACGGCATGCTCGTATTCTTCCAGAATCACCGTTGCTGCGCCACCACCGGGAACCAAACCGTCGCGGTCACGGTCAAACGGACGGGAAGCCTTCTCCGGTGCATCTTCGCGGGTAGAGAAAGCGCTGATGCCGTCAAACGAACCGATGGAGAACGGGTTCACCTCTTGTGCTCCACCGCATACCACCATGTCCTGCAATCCGTTCTGAATCAGCAGACTACCCAAACCGATAGCGTGGCTACCGCTTGCGCATGCTGCACTGATGGTCAGGTTGATACCCTTCAGATGGAAGATGCAACCCAGGTTCATCGTCACAGTGGAGTTCATCGACTGGAAGATAGCACCACTACCGCACAGGGTCGTGTCCTTCTTCTCGCGGATAGTGTCCACGGCACGAACTGTCGGGTCTGCCGACGAGTCGTTTCCATAAATCAGTCCCACTGCATGCGAGTCCAGAAAATCCTGGTCGATATGTGCGTGCTGCAATGCATCGCGCGTTGCCCAATACGCATACTTGGCCTGCTCCGGCATGAAACTGCGCTGCGAGCGGCTCAATTCACCTTTCAGGTCAGGAACCTCAATCTTGGCAGTCAACGCACTGCGGAAACCCATCTCTTTGCGCTCCGGATCAAAGACGATGCCTGATTTGCCGTTGTACAGCGAGTCACGCACCTCTTCCAGCGTCTTGCCCAAACATGAATATATTCCCAAACCTGTTATTACTACTCTTTTCATACACTTTTTATTTATCCACGTACGCGTGCACACATAGATGCACACCTTTACAGGTCTTCAACCGAGCCAACGATACACATCGCCGGATTTTCGTGCTAATTTGTAGCATTTTGTTAAGATTTACCCCAAAATCGTGTACAAACCCTACTCCAAAATGTCCAAAATCAACTCCCACAGCACAAAATAGTGACACACTGCACTCCCCTTTATTTCCCCAAAATACACCTTTTGAAACTTTTTCTCTTGTCACTCTCGCATAATCCATTTATTCTCAGCACCTTTTCCCCATACAATTACATATTGTTCTCTAGGTGATTCGTAGGTGATTCGTAGGCGATTCCTAGGTGATTGGTAGGAGATTCCTATGTAATTGGCATGTGATTGGTATATGATTAGGCCACTCCCTCTGTTTCTACCATACAACTTTCCACGTCTCCACCAATCGTACGAGCTTCGGCGAGTAAAGAACTTTCCACTCCCAATTTGAGCTAATTGTTTAGTTCCTCCATTTCCCTGAACATTGTGGAATAAGAAACAGAGGCCGGATGGCATCCGGCGCAACCACCAAGAAGGAGGAGGCTAATAGCCGGAGGAAAAGAAGGAAGAAAAAAAGCGGCGGAGCTGTGGGGCTTCGCCGCTTGGAATATCAGGGACGGGGTATTTGATTCTACGTATCAGTTGTCCCGGGGCCGCGGGAGGGGTTATTTGGTGGCGGAGAGAATGCCGTTGTCCGTATCCTCGTTATTGATACGCTTGCCGGCGTCGCTACGGCGGGTGCCGAAGTCG
>ONXE01000190.1 GCA_900321775.1 uncultured Bacteroidales bacterium | reverse complement strand
GCGTGAACTGCAGCAACGGGTAGCGCCTAACACGACCACTACAACCACTACCGGCCGCACATCTACCAGTCGTACCAGTCAGACAAGTTCAAGTGGTTCAAGTAGCTCAAGGAGTTCAAGTGGTTCAAGCGGTTCAAGTCGTGTAAGCGGTTCTACGAGTTCAAGTTCTAGTAGCTCTAGTGGTTCTAGTAGTTCGAAAAGTGCAAGTGCTTCCTCCTCTTCGAGCCGAACGAGCCAGACAAGTACGTCAAGCAGTTCTTCCAGCCGTCGAGTGGCGCCTGCTACCACGACGACCACATCGCGCGTGAGCACCAATGGCTCGGCCCGCACAACTACACGTACGGTTAATACCGACGGTTCTTCTACGACCACTCGTCGTGGTGAATCAAGCACTTCTACCAGTCGTACCTCTTCCTCTTCGAATACCGGTGCAAGCCGTACTTCGGGACAATCCAGAACATCTTCAAACACACAACGCAGATAAAATGAAAATACTTGTAACAGGTGGTGCGGGATTTATTGGTTCCCACACCTTGATTGAATTGTATAAGGCGGGTCATTCCGCTGTGGTGGTGGATAACCTGTATAACTCAAACCCCGAGGCATTGCGCCGCGTGGCGGAAATCATTGGGATAGAGAGTATTCCGTTCTACCAAACAGATATTCGTGACCGCGCAGGGCTGGAGAAAGTGTTTGCCGAGCATCAGTTTGATGCGTGCATTCATTTCGCGGGCTTGAAGGCTGTAGGCGAGAGTGTGGAGAAGCCGTTGGAATACTATGAGAACAACATGAACGGCACATTTGTGCTGTTGGATGTGATGCGTAAGCATGGCTGCAAGAATATCATCTTCTCGTCCAGCGCTACCGTGTATGGCGATCCGGCGCAGATTCCTATCACCGAGGCATGTCCGAAGGGGCATTGCACGAACCCTTATGGCCAAACGAAGAGCATGTTGGAAGAGGTGTTGATGGACGTGCAGAAGGCTGATAACGAATGGAACGTGGTGCTGTTGCGTTACTTCAATCCTATCGGTGCTCACGAGAGTGGCCGTATCGGTGAAGACCCAAATGGCATTCCCAACAATCTGATGCCTTACATTACACAGGTGGCTGTGGGTAAGCGTAAAGAACTGGGCGTGTTTGGTAATGATTATCCAACACACGACGGCACAGGCGTACGTGACTATATCCACGTTGTGGATTTGGCTACGGCGCATGTGTGCGCACTGAAGGCTATTGAGAAAAAGTGCGGTATTGGCATCTACAACGTAGGTACAGGCCATGGCTACAGCGTACTGGATGTGGTGAATGCGTTTATCAAGGTGAATGGTGTGGACGTGCCTTATAGCATCAAACCGCGCCGCGCAGGAGATATCGCCACCTGCTATTGCGACCCTGCCAAAGCCAAGGCAGAACTGGGCTGGGAGGCGCAGTTTGGCATCGAGGAGATGTGCCGCGATTCGTGGAACTGGCAGCGCAAGAATCCTAACGGTTATCGCGGATAAGCAGGCACAGATGGCTGCAATACGCAAATATATCTTTACGGCTCTTTTTTGGGCGTATATCGCCGTGTCACAAGTGGTGGCGGTGTACTATTTCGTCCAGCTCTGCCACGAAGAGTCGTCGTACGTTAAGTTCATAATTGACCCTTTCATCGCGGAAATCAAAGGCTTCCTATGGCCTGTGTTTCTCTGGATGGACCACATTATCTGACAGGCAGGTGAGCGTCTAATTGGGGGCGCAATTCCCGCTCGAAGATGGTTTTCTCCACGATGCGATAATGAGGATGATAGGCTTGTCTGTAGGCGTCGCTGTGATGAACGGCACGTTCTGTTTCTGCCGCTGTCTGCAGTTCCGGAAGAACACTGTCAGGGTCTAACTGCTCCAGTTCGGTTTTATCCAAAGAGCTTAGTATCTGAGCCCACTGTTCAGCCCATGTTTGTTCGGGTTGTGCGGTGGGCTTGGCGCTTTTAAGGAAGGCGTCCAGCAGTTCTTCTTCGGTGATGAGCCCTTCATTCACTCCGCGCAGGAACACCCGCACGAAGCGCCCTTCCGCGCCTGTAGGCTCGTAGTAGGGGTTGGCGATGCTGTCTGTTGCGGCTACCTCCAGTTCATAGCTGAGGTAACGGCGCACTGCGGCGGTGTCCCGAATCATGTGTTCGGACCCGAAACGGTCCTGATAGAAGGTCTTGTACACGTCCTGAACGGTGGAGGCGGGGTAGGTTTCCAATTGTTTTGTCAGCGCTCGCTGTACGTCCGAAGAACACGAACTGACTGCAAAAAGTACGCCGATGGCGCATGCTATGATAAGCCTTGTTTTCATATCTTGAGTTGTTTGTGGGTACGAAGGTAATGCTTTTTTTTGAGATGTGCAAATTTTTCAATAGAAAAATAGGGTGGGTCGTGTTTTTTCTTGCATTTTATTTGGCCATGTCAAAAAAAAGTGTTAACTTTGCACCCAAATTCATTATATTACGCGTAGTATGGCTATCACACAAATAACAAAACCCTCGATTCCGAAAGGAACGCGCGACTTCGGGCCGCTGCAAATGGCTCGTCGCAACTATATTTTCGACACGATCCGCAGTGTGTTCCGCCTGTTTGGTTTTCACCAGATAGAGACTCCCGCTTTAGAGAACCTCTCGACCCTGATGGGCAAGTATGGTGAGGAAGGCGACAAGCTCTTGTTCAAAGTATTGAACTCAGGCGACTGGCGCAGTGCATTGGACGCAGAGCAGTTGCAGAACGGCACGATAGGTGCGCTGACGAGTAAGATTTCGGAGAAAGGTTTGCGCTATGACCTGACGGTGCCGTTTGCGCGGTTTGTGACGCAGTACCGCAACGACATCAGTTTCCCCTTCAAACGTTATCAGATTCAGCCGGTATGGCGCGCAGACCGTCCGCAGAAAGGCCGTTACCGCGAGTTCTATCAGTGCGACGTGGACGTGGTAGGTACAGACAGCCTCGTGAGCGAGTTGGAACTGATACAGATTGTGGAAGAGGTGTATCGCCGGTTGGGTGTGAACGTGTGCCTGAAACTGAATAACCGCAAGATTCTCAGCGGTATAGCCGAGGTGGTGGGCGCTGCGGACAAGATCGTGGACATCACAGTGGCTATCGACAAACTGGACAAGATTGGCCTGGAGAAGGTGAATGAGGAACTGGCGGAACGCGGCTTGACAGCAGAGCAGATTGCCAAACTGCAGCCTATACTGAACATGTCCGGCAGCACGTGCGACAAACTGACCACTTTGCGTCAAGTGCTGGCTTCCAGCGAAACGGGCTTGAAGGGCATCGAGGAGACAGAAAC
>ONXE01000236.1 GCA_900321775.1 uncultured Bacteroidales bacterium | reverse complement strand
AAATTTGCAAGTGTTTGGGTTATTTTTTTTGCAAAACATTTATTTTTCGGCATTTCTGCCACACGCAGACTACATATTACGGATATACGTTCAATTACGGGACCATCTCCCGAGAACGACCTAATGAGAACTCCACGAGAACGCACCGAGAACAGTTCATTATTTATTCGCCACCCTTCAAAAGTATCATATTTTTGTTAACATAGTCTATTCACAGGTTATGCCTTAATGAGCAGATGATGGTTAGCGAGGGGATGCGTGAGGAGTTGTTGCGCCAATTCGGGTGTAGCCTGCAGCCAAACCTGCGTGCGGCACAGGTTAGGTTCGTACTGGTTGGCAACCAGTTCCACCGGCTCATCCACCAGGTGCTTAAGGTCGCCGGACAATTTCATCAGGCGGTACTTGCCGAGTGGCAGTTCGCCATGGATTCCTACTCCTATGCCCGATTCAAAATGCGTGTCATACACGTGTAAGCTCGTCATCTTCAGCGGAATCGTGCAGTGGGCGAACAGCATTCGCCCGTCGTCACCTATGCGCGCAGGATTAACCTGAAAACCTATCTGACCGTACTTCTGCTTGGCGAGAATCATCGTCAGCAGCAATGGTATATCTCCCTCGCAGGACGCAGGTATACCTTCGTCGTTCAGGTGACTGAGTGCAATGCAACCGGTGTTCTTCACCGTGGTCAGCAGATCGAAACAACGCAGCGTCAGCCCGTTTAACTCATAGTGTGCAACCAGCTCTTTCAGTCGTTCGTATATCCGCTCTGCGCCCGCCATTCCGCCATCGACTTCACCGAGCGAAGTAATTTCAGTAATCGGAATGTGCGCCATTCGTATGCCTGTTTGCTCATAAACATACGTATCATCTACATGCGAGGCGATCAGCCAATCCGACGGTTCGCCCACTACGCCCAACCGCAGTTCGGCATGCGGCAGACACTCTTTTGAAAGCTGTGGTTCGGCTGCCGGCAAAGCGGGCTGACAAACATCGGTTATCTGCTCCGGCGAGGTGAGCACGCGTCCCATACCGCCATGCTGATTGATCCATGACAGTATCTCCAGCGAGGCTGCCAACGAGTTGCTCTGACCGGACGCAAGCAGGTAGATCGGTTCGGCCAACGACACCTTGCCGGTGTTGACCAGCTTGAGGAACAACGCCTCTGTACCGCCTGTCAAAACGGCTACACACTGATGGGCACTCACCCACTCTTCGGACAAGTTAAACGGAAGACTCAATGCCTCCCAAGTTAAACGGAAGACTCAATGCCTCCTTATGCATGTTTGAGGAAATGGTTTGTAACATGGTATATTTTTGATTTTGGATTTTTGATTTCAGATTTTTTGATTATTCTGCTTCATTGTGCAAAGTTACGAAAATTTTTTGAGTTATGCAAATAATTCATAAAAAATAATCGTTCGAACGCATGTGAGATAAGAAAAATAAATGCACATTTGCAAATATTTCATGAAAAAAATTGTTCGAGTGCAGCAAGAAAGCAATTGCAGGTTAGCGGACAGTATATTCCGTTTTGAGGTACTCGTTGTTAGGCACGGCGCTAACGGCTTCGAGCCAGACATAGTTGTTGTAACGAACGCGCTCGTTCTGATAGCCCATATAAATGGTGCGGTTGCCTTTGGTGGGAATACGTCCGTTGCAAGACTGCGTACCCATGGTAGAATAATCGACGCTGTATTGCAGTTTGGCAGGATTGGCTCCGTCCTGGAACTTTTTTGCCTGATCTGCACTATAGAACACGTACATATTGATGTACGCCTCTTCCTCGCGCGGCGGCTGGTTCTCGCCGAGCAAGAGTTCGAACAGACCGGAGCCATGTGACGAGTTGCGTTCGTAGAGAGGAATACCCAGGAACTTGACTTTCTTGTAAGATTTCAACATATTGTCGCCAAACTTACCATCGGACGAGCGTTGCCCTTCGTTGGTGGATATGCGCAACGAATAGAGCACATCTTTTGTGCCGGCAGGCACCTGAATGGCCACTATAGCCCTATCAGCATTCGTTGTGCCGGAGAACGTGGCTTTCAGTTGGCTGCGGAGCGTGAACTTACGCGGTTCTTCAAACAGGTTTTGCATCTTGATGCCCGGGATTGCTCTGACGCGGAAATCGCCTTTTTGTCCTTCAACCTCGCGCGACTCGACGGTCTTGGTGGTGAATGCACGATTGACAGAGTTAGGTTTGAATGCGATGTCAATGCTTGCGTATTGGCGGCCTTTGGGATTGATCTCCACCAGATAAACAGCTGAGAACTTGATGTCGAGCGAATCCTTGACAAGTTTCTTGCCGCTATAGGACTTGAGCATTTGCCGGCTGTCGGTATTATAGATGCGGATGTCGGCAGGTTTCTCTGTTTCGATGTTCAGCATCAGTTTGTCGCCTCGCTCGAGATATAGAGGATATTCCGCCGTTTCAGAGAGCAGTTCTTCCGGTTTGCTGATGAGTGTATGTGGTTTGTTGCAGACGTTCTGCTGAATCTTATAGGGTAATTGCTGTTTTACCTCATTTATAAGTGCGTTGACCTGCTGCGCCATCGCCAGATCTGCCGAATCAAATTCGGCGGCGTTGTAATTGAGTGATAGTTCATTGCCCAGGCGCTGCAGTTCGTCAACACCTTGCAGCGTGGTGTACTGCTGCGGATCAGCCAGCTTGCGCTGCAGGACATCCACCTGTTGCATG
>ONXE01000186.1 GCA_900321775.1 uncultured Bacteroidales bacterium | reverse complement strand
TGACCCCCGTGGGTGATACGGCGGTGTATCGTGTGCGCTCGGCGGAACGGGCACGTACGTTTCATTGCCTGACGTGGTCTGCGGGAGTGCGTTATCTGGTGGATGGCTGGACGCTTCGTGCCAACATAGGCAAGGCTTTTCGTACACCTATTGCCAAGGAACTCGGGGCGGATGGGGTCAACTACCATATTTTCCGCTACGAGCAGGGTAACGCCGACTTGCAGGCGGAAGAGAGCTATCAGACCGATTTGTCTGTCGAATGGGGAAACGAATTGGTGGACGTTCGGTTTGACCCGTTTGTGCAATATTTTCCGAATTATATCTATCTGAATCCGACCCCGGATTACTGCGAGGGTTTGCAGCTTTACCGCTACAGTCAAGCGCAGGTTTTCCGTGCCGGAGCCGAGGCGATGCTGACTGTGCGTCCGTGGAAGTACATGGACCTGAATCTCCGGGGCGATTACGTGTTTGCGCGTCAGTTGTCAGGAGAGAAGGCCGGTTATTCGCTGCCGTTCACTCCGCCCTGGCGTATAACGCCGGAGGTGAAGTTTCACTGGCAGCCGCGTTTTGGCGGCAACCGTGACGAGTGGAATGGCTACGCAGCCGTGGATGTGCACGTCTCGGGCGCGCAGTATGACATTGTGCCTCCGGAGAAACCTACCGACGGTTGGTGGACACTGAATATCAGTGCAGGACAGCGTTTTGTGCTGCCGGCCTGTACGGTCAGCCTCAACCTGAGAGCAGATAACATACTGAATACCAAGTATTATGACCATACCAGCTATTACCGGCTAATCGATATCCCCGAAGCGGGATGGAATTTGTCGGCGATGGTGGGGGTCGAGTTTTAATCCCAAAAACAAGTTAAACAATGAAAAGAATCGTTAAAATTGTTTTGCTGCTTTGTCTGGTTTCGTGCAATTGTTTGGCATACGATTTTCAGGCAGACGGCGTATATTACCGCATTACCAATCGCTGGAAACGGACGGTGGAAGTGACGCATTGGGAAGAAATGACTGGGGAAGGCGGCAGACCAAGGCGTTTGTGGCATCATCACGATTGTTGCGGACACGACCATTCCAAGCCCTTGTCTCGCAAGCACCTGAAACTCATCCAGTTGGACGAGGAGGCGGTGCAGCGTGAGAAGACGGCGTATATAGGAAAAGTGGTAGTACCTCCTGTGGTCAAGTACAGAGGTATCAAGTACCGCGTAGTGGGTATAGGCGACGGCAGTTTCTTCAACCGCAAGCAACTGACGGAAGTGGAGCTGCCTGAAGGAATTACGTATATAGGCGCTGCGGCTTTTGAGAACTGTGTGTCGCTTCGTGAGGTGCAACTGCCAACGACGGTTACCCGTATCGGCGAAGCTGCTTTCCGCAGGTGTATGGCTTTCACGACTCTGACGCTGCCGGACAAGGTTCGCAGTATAGACGTGTATGCGTTTGCTTTCTGCGAAGAGTTGACGTCTCTGAGGCTGTCAGCTGCCGTGGACACTTTTCCCGGGAACATTGTCTTCCATTGCGTGAAACTAAAGACCATCGTTGTGCCGTGTGCAGTACCTCCGGTTGTGAGAAACGACCTGGGACTGATAATGGACTTTAGGAAAATGACTTTTTTGGTTCCTGCAGCCGTTCTGTCACGATATCGCGACGATGAGTTTTGGCGCAAGCAAAAGCTTCGTGCCGAGTAATGTAAAAACAGAAATCAACTAACAAGCAAGATTTTCAACAATGAAAAAGTATTTATTATCCTGTGTTTTCATGGCTATTATGGCCACTATCGCTATATGTGTTTCCTGCAACGGACAAAAGGACTTGACACCTCCGACTATCGAGGAAGGCGGTTTCCTGCCCGCAGATTGTGACATCTACTATCTGGGCGACACTATTCTTGTGCACTTTGTCTGCTCCGACAATGTGGAACTGGGCAATTTCAACATCGAAATTCACAACAACTTCGACCACCACTCTCACGGCACGTCTTCTGTCGATTGCGACGAAGAGGGGCATGACCATGAGCATGAGCACGAACATGGTGATGAAGACCATGATCATGAGCATGAGGACGTGGAAGGGGCGTGGGTGTATAATCAGGATTATGCGCTGGCCCGGGGTTTACAGCAAGACACGGTGGACTGCAAGATTGCGGTTCCCACGGATGTTCTGGAGGGAGACTACCATTTCATGCTTCGATTGACGGACCGTGCTGGTTGGCAAGCCATCAAGACTGTGCCTATTCACCTGCATGAGCCGGGCGAATAAGGCTATCGAAGCATCCGACACATCCATTGGCGTCGAGCAGCATGTTGCTCGGGGTATAGCCAATGTGAGCAATCGTAGGGCGTGAGAAGTATCTTGCGCCCTTTTGGTATGACGTTGTAGGCGGAGAAGGTGGTAGTGGGCATACAAACGTGGTCGTTATAGCCTTGGATGAACTGGATGTCCTGCGTGACGAAGCGCGCGAAGTTGACCGCGTCGAAGTAGCGCACTACGTCGCGAATCTGCGGCGTGTCGGTGCCTTTTCTCCATACAAAGAGTCGGGGCCATCCCTCGGCACGTTCGTATCGTGATCCGGCCGTTTCGCACATGGCGGGATAGGCGGCAGAGACGCAACGTACTTCGGGTTTGAGGGCAGCGACGACAAGCGACAGGAGTCCGCCCTGCGAACCGCCATAGACGCCAATGCGTGTGCTGTCCACGTAGTCGAGGGACTTCAGGAAATCCACCGCTTTGGCTGCGCCAAGGAAGACGCGGCGGTAGTAGTAGTTGTCGCGGTGCTCAAGGCCCAGATAGGCGTAGTTGGCCATGCCGCCATTGGTGAGGTTCTGATAGACCTCTGCCTCCATGTCCAGAGGAATGCCGTGGATGCCAATCTGGAGACACACGATGTCGGAATCCGCCCAAGCCATATTACCGCTCTGGAACTTATGGATTCCGGCACCGGGGTACTCCACTACGGCTGCGTGCTTGCCCGGAGTTTTGGGCACGGTGAGCATGCCGTAGATATAACTGCCAGCTTTGTGGTTCTGGAAATGCACCATATATACATCGGCCTTGCCGTTAGACATCCCGGGTTCGTGTTTGAATACGGGCATGAGGGGCACTTGTTCCGCTTTCTTCAGTTCTGCCTGCCACCAGGACATGAAATCCTCGGGCAAGGTGGTTGTGGGCTGGATGCGAAGCGGGTCGAAGGCGAGGTTGATGTAGTTGGTATATTGTTCGCCATCGATGCGTACGTTGGC
>ONXE01000184.1 GCA_900321775.1 uncultured Bacteroidales bacterium | reverse complement strand
AATTGTACCTACAATGCAACTGAGGAGGAAATCGTACCAAAAATAGACCGCACTCGTCAGTTCATAGACAAGGTGTTGGGATTAATCGCATAATTGACCAATTGTGGTCGCAATTGTGACCGCAATATAAAACTATACGCGTTCAGTGGAACGCAACACATATTTAACTAAAGCGTTAAAAGCGAAACTTGAGTTTTTGAAATCTGGACAATTTCAAAAATTTGATATTCAAGCAAAGCCACGTAACGTTCACGCTAATCGGCGTGGGCTTTTGCGTAGATTTTGAATATCAAAGGTCCGTCCAGAACCTCAAAAACTCAGATGAAGCGATTAAGAGTCCACGCTTTGAATTAAAAATCAGCCTTGTCCGGACTTCTGGAGGCGATAAAAAAAATAGGATAATATGAAAAGAACAAATCTTCCGGTGCTTCTTGCACTATTCATCTTGCTTCTTGCTGGCTGCCGTCAGCCGGTGTCTGTCTGTGAAGGAGTCAAACAGCCTTCCGATTTGCCATGGTTGAACGAAATGGTGCAACGCTGTGAGACTGTCGGACCGACTCTCAGTTCTATTGACAAAATCACCTATAGTCTCCCTAACGGCCAAACCACTTATGTCGGTTTTTACGCAACTATTGGTTCGGGACAGCGCCAGATTAAAAACATCTACGATTGCGATGGTAATATTATCACAGAATACGGAGGCGTAACAGCATGCACGGGTGAATGTGATATTAAGATATTATCTTCGGAAAGAATCTACACGAAACAGTAAAATCATACAGCCAGATGAAAAGCAAACTCGTTTTACCTCTTTTTTGCTCTGTCTTGATGCTATTTGCGGCATGCGAAAACGAGCCAGGGAAACAGCTCGACAAAAACGAGTTGGTCAAGGACGTTATGGCCATTAATCTAAAACATTATTCCGAAGCCGATCAATATCTCCTTGGCAAGGATTATGCGGCCTATAACTATAACGAACCGGTAGAAGGAGAATGGGGATGGCAGACTTTCTGTAAACCAAAAGAGATTGCAGAGAATTCTGATTCTTATGTGTATGCCATCATACAATCTCTCGACCCGTATCAAACTATTGAGTATAGATACGACGAGAACGGATATCTGACTTGGATTAAATCTTACTTCCGTTCATCGACAGATAAAAACACACTTAAAATCTACAAGTCTTGGGTTAAGTACTTGGAGGAGAAGATAACTCCAACCACGACATTTTACGGAGAAATAATTGGTGGGGTTTATACGAAAGAAGACACCCTCAATTATAGAACATTAAATGCATATTTTTTTGACGGCTTTGAACAAGAGTGGGATAAAAATAAAAAAGAGTACGTACGAGAAAAGGGATATACAATAGGAACGCTCAAGGACTTCGATGACATGCTTGATGATTTGTCTCTTAGCGATATTTTGAGAGTGGATATCAGTTTCAATATTGATATCATTGACGAACAGCAAAACACGGCTACTGCATTATCAGCTAAGTTACACGGCTCCCTTGTACCCACAAACGTTGAGGCATCTGGCAACACTCACGTCGTAACGACATCGTTTTCTATCATAAACTAGTCCTACAAGTATAATTAAAGTCATGAAACGCTTCATCCTCATATCCATTCTCTTCGCCCTAACTCCCGCGTTGGTGCAGGCTGCAAAGTACAACCCCTTCGACACGTCAAAAGAAGTTAAGGGCCCGGTGAAGAGTATGGCCCTCTCGTTTTATGCAGGGTCAAATGTCTCTTTCTATTACCGCGGAAGCCGAGGAGGCAGCGTACGCCAGGCGCAAATCACCTATTACGACTCCCTCGGAAGGGAGACCAAAATGGAACAGTATTACCGTAAAAAGCTGGATTACGTTACCATTACAACCTACGATAGCACCACGTCTGTCTCCAGAACATACGACGCCAAAAACAAACCAAATGAGTATTACGAAGAAAAGCACTATAACCACCTCGGACTACCCATTTGCGAGATTCAGTACCACAAGGATACTGTTAAGAGTCGTGACTCCCTGGTGTACAACCAATGGAACAAACCCGCCATCGTGTACTATGCCCGCGGAAAAGAACCTTACCGGCTGTCCGAGGCGTATAAATACGACTCCATCGGCAACCTCATCGGCATGCGTAGTTTTGACAAAGAAGGCAAGATGTCTGGAGGATTCGAAGTGCAATATACCGATACCGTAGTTAGAGTTCACTATTTTGGCCGCACCTACTACTCCCATTATCGCGACAAAAGCGACGATGGGCCCGACAGCTGGACCGCCGAGTATTTCTACGACGAACAACACCGACTCATCCGCGAAGAAGGTCTGAAATTCAAACTGATATTCTCCAATTTTGATGAGTACGGCAACCCGATGAAATGCGAGCAACACAACTACTACGGCCTCAACGACTATTCCAACACCACCATCCGCGAATTCACCTATTGGTAAACCAACTAAAACAAACCATTATGAAACGCGTCCCCATAACCCTCTGCAGACTCCCACTATTTGCCCGCGGTGCTCTCGCTTTATTCTTTTAGCGAGCATTGCGAGCAGACTATTTTCTTATCTTCGCTTTCGCTACGAACGATTGCTTCGCTTGCACATCTCGTCTACCTCAGCCCCATCTCCTTGGCCTTCTGGAGCATATACTCGCGGGCAGGCTCGTATTCATTCGGAATAACACCATCGAGGATCGCGTCTTTGATAGCTTCTTTCAGCAAACCCACTTCGCGGCAAGGTTGCAGTCCGAGTGTCTCCATGATCTCCTCGCCCCGGACGGGTGGCTGGAAATTACGGATGCGGTCACGCTCCTCCAGCTCCACCATCTTCTGCCGAACCAGTTCGTAGTTGGCCTTGAACCGACGCACTTTCTCCTCGTTCTTGGACGTAATATCCGCCTTGCAAAGCAACATCAGATCATCTATATCATCTCCAGCCTCAAACAATAGCCTCCTGACGGCCGAATCAGTCACAGTATCCTCAATAAGCGCGATAGGCCGCATATGCAGGTCCACCAACTTGCGGACATACTCCATCTTCTCGTTCTGCGGCAGTTTCATGCGGGCAAAAATCCGCGGCACCATCTTGGCGCCAATGTAGTTATGATTTTTGAAGGTCCAACCCACTCCATCTTCCCATTGCGAACACATCCTTATGCCCATATCCACCCGAAGGTTGTTTGTCGCTGACCACCCGCCTGTCCACGCCCTTCAGCGCTGACAGTTCGGGGAAAATAATCTGTAACAAGCCCGATTTGTCCAGCAGTTTCCAACCCACAGAAGGTTTGGGCGAGAGCATGATCTTGTTCAGCTCATCCGCGATACGCTCTTTGGTGATGATACGAATCCTCTCGGCATAGCGCTGAATAGCCTCGAATGTGGTCACATTCAGCGAGAAGCCCAGTTGACACGCAAAACGTATGGCCCGCATCATGCGCAACGGGTCATCATCGAAAGTGATCTCCGGGTCCAGCGGCGTGCGGATAATGCCCGCATTCAGGTCACGTATGCCTTCAAAAGGGTCCAACAGTTCACCGTACCTATCCGCGTTCAGACAGATAGCCAACGCATTGATAGTGAAGTCCCTGCGGTTCTGGTCGTCCTGCAGCGTCCCGTCTTCTACTATAGGATTACGGCTGTCATGCCGATACGACTCGCGACGGGCCCCAACGAACTCCAACTCTACATCACCGCGCTTCACCTGCGCCGTACCATACGTCTTGAACACACTCAGATGCGAACCCTTCAGACGCTTGTGAACAGCCTCAGCCAAACTGATACCCGAGCCCACTGCCACTACGTCAATGTCCTTCGAAGGGCGGTGCAGCAACAAATCACGCACCCACCCGCCTATGACATAACATTCCATGCCAAGCCGATCTGCTTCCTCACCTATCAGGTGCAAGGTTCTATCTTCGAGTTTTGGGTCTAAAACAGCCATTTTTTCATCAAATAATTCAAATTTGGGTGCAAAGTTACGAAAAAAAATTGACATTTGGCACGAATTATGCAAAAAACCTTGCATAAATCAAAAAAAAAACGTAATTTTGCAGCCGAAAAGATGAAAAAGGGACTATTTTTGATACTATTCGCGGCCTTTTTTGCGCCGCAAGTGTTCGGACAAGGGCCCGAGCCGATACAGATTCCGGCGGAAGTTACTCCGGCGGGCGATACTGTCGGCCTGGCGTTCTTGCGCGACGTGTACGTGTTCCCGAAGATGAAGTTCAAGAACAAGAAACAGGAACGTTTCTACTGGCGCACGGTGCGCGACGTGAAGAAAACCCTCCCCTACGCCAAGATTCTGGCCAAGGAGATGGAGAAAACCAGCGAACTCATGCAGAGCATGAACCGCCGACAGAGACGCAAGTTCTGGAAACAATACGAGAAACTGCTCTTCCAGCGCTACGAAGGCAGCTTCCGCGATATGACAGCCTCGCAGGGACAAATGCTCATGAAACTCATTGACCGCGAATCGGGTGTCACCTCCTACGATGTAATCGAACTGTACAAGGGTTCGCTGGCTGCCAACTTCTGGCAGGGAATGGCCAAGATGTTCGGAAACGACCTCAAGGCCGAGTACGACGGCAACGACAAGGACAAGATAACAGAACGCATCATTCTCCTTGTCGAGTCCGGACAACTGTAATGGTTAATGGTTAA
>ONXE01000183.1 GCA_900321775.1 uncultured Bacteroidales bacterium | reverse complement strand
GATAGATTCCCGGATTTGAAAGAAGGGCGCGGATGGACTTGCCACCCGCGCTAAAAGAAACTAATTAATAAACATCCCAATCTTCACGAAAACGGTCAGCAGAACCGGCTTGAATGGTTCCTGTTTCCAAATCCGAACCAAAATTTAATATTCCTTCACCACTAGTGGCAATAATGTCATTCTTATTGATGCTTACAACCTGAAGCATCGGATTCATATATTTCTTCATAATTGTGTATTTACAAGTTTTTATTTACCAATCGAATAAGTTAGCGGATTATGCGTCCTACTGCATCATAGGTTACGCCATCACGAAGGATGTAGAGTTGGCCGTTCTGGAAGAACTTGATTGCCTTTTCCTCCGACTCAACATCAGCCATGGACGTTGTTATTTCAGGAGCCATCGGAATCTCACGAATACCGGGAGAACCAGCCGGAACAGTTGTCTCCTCCATGGTAGCCAAATCAAAATAAGCTCTGTGCGCTCCACAAGTAACGGTTGCTCCGTTTACTTTACATACCTCACCATTATAGATTATGTACTTGCCATTGGCAACGCTCTGCATGACATCAGTTCCAATTAAGCCATTAATGCTTGCCGCTGAAGCGGTGGTTGCGCTCGAAGCGCACGTGAGAGTGAAATCAGACATATCAGCTATAACGTGGAAAATATATGGTTTTCCTGCTTCAAGGCTGGCTACTTCATCCAAAACAATGGCGGTAGGAGTTTCACCGCTCATGCGCTTACCATTCACCTTGTAGAATTTAACATCGGAAGGAAGTGAACTAACCGCAGTCGGGAGACATATTGTTCCCCATGTATCATTAGCAACACCTGTTCTTTTATATGTCGGCCACCAACGTGGATCGCCGAGGTTGCTGCCATCTGTTGCAGCATTGAGGGCTGGAGAGGTGGAACCGAGGGTAAAATTAGCGCTTGCTGCACTTACAAAGAGGGGATCTCCAGTTGCACAATTGGTAAGAGTTGGAGAATAATCGTCACCATTAACAACATGACCATAATGAGCTCCGGCGCCTTGCCAGTTAGTGAAATTATAAGTTAAGCAGTTTTTGATATTTCCACCGGTGGGAATTTTGGAAGCACAACAATTAAACCCTTCTGCTTCCATAAAGATACTATTAAAAATCGAAGAACTTGATGTAAGGAGTTCTATAACATTGTGGGAAGCATCTATCGTTTTACATTCATAAAACGTGCTAAAGTTAATATTGACACTTCCCGAGGTTGTACTCGCGGCAATTGTACCAGAATAATAATTGTTTGTTTTATCAATATTAGCAAAAGTTGAGTTCGAAACAACTAGTCCAATCATACCAGTGTTTTTAAAACTTAGACAGCCTCCAGTTATATCGTGAAAATAACAATTATTAATAATGCAAGAGTCTAACTTTTTATCCGCTGCGCAGTATATAGCACTATTCCCATATAATCCATCGTCATCGTAGGAAGAAGTCTCTGTATTGTAAGTATAATGATGATAATGGAAATTTTTGAACTCGCAATTTTCCAAAACCAATATATTTCCATCACTTGCGTCATTTGCATAAATAATGTGTTCATACCAAGTTGCACTGGTTTGCAAATCCTGTGCATCAAATGTAACACCAATAATTTGAACTTTTTTGCCACCAGAAATTCTTGCAGTCACTCGAGGTTGAACCGTGACTGATTTTCCAGGTTGCGCCATTATAGTAAGATTCTTCTTAAACTCCAAGTATCCATTATTTGACTCGACATAGGTACCTGCAGCCATGACAATTACGTCACCATCATTAGCGCTATTCAACGCAACACGAAGAGCGTCTGTTGTTTTTGTGTTAATGTTAATCGTGTCAGCACCTGCCACAATCACCACCAGCAAGGCTGTGAATAAAGTAAAAATCTTTTTCATGTTTTGATTATTAATATTTTTGGTTAAACATTTGCACAAAAAAGGCCATGCGCCTCAAGGACGCACAGCCGAATAACTAAACACAGTATGAAAACAATAAATTACCCCCCCCCATAACAACTCGCAGGCTGTTGAAGTTCAACAGTATGCCGGTATGCGCCATTGTAATTTGTGTTTTCACGTCAAGTATGATTTTGAAATCGACTGCAAAGTTAGTGCTTTTTTTACAAAAAAGCGACATATTTCGATAGTGTTTTAAACAGCCAATTCGAAAGTATTTTTGTAATTCGCTATATTTCAAAGGATTAAGAACGTTTGAAGGCTGCGACATTTCGCTTCGTAACATTTCGAAAAGAGACAAGAACTGAAAGAAGGAAACGCCAGTGTAACTGCTAAAACAGTCAAAAAGGATCGAACACACACATATGATAATTAGGGCCCGGGACTCCTTTAAATGTACCCCCATTGTCAAAATTCGGGGAAGGTGAGATTGATAATCAATGGTTTAAGTGGGTCAAAATGGCAATCGTCTCAAGACCGTCCCAAGACCTATGCAAGAGGGTAGCAAGGCGGTTGCTAAAAGTTATGGTAAGTGTCGCGAGTTTGTAACTTTTTTGAAAATTTGGAATCAAGGAGTGAAGGAAAGAATCTTACAAAAATAGAATCTGTGAGATCTGCGGAATCTGTGTGAAGTTGAAAAAATCGCTCTTTTTTGCATTTTTTCTTCAAAACTCTTGCATACTTCAAAAAAAAGCAGTACCTTTGCACCCGAATTTGAACTGCGTGTTGATAAGCGGCATAGCCGCTGTTGAGGACTGCGTGTTGATGAGCGGCGTAGCCGCTGTTAATGACTGCGTGTTGGTAATCGCTGCGCGATGTTGATGAGCCTACGGCTGTTAGTCAGCTACGCTGTTAACACGAAGTAACCAACAGCCCGCAGGGCTAAACAACACAAAGTAACCAACAGCCCGTAGGGCTAAATAACACGGAGTGACCAACACGCACGCGAAGCGATCGTCCGAAGCGCAGCGTAGGAAAGAAGTTAATAACAGCCCGAAGGGCTAAATAACCAACAGCCCATAGGGCTAAACAACAAAAAAGAAGTTATGATTATGAAAAAAGGTTTGATTTTGAGTTTGTTGATGACGGCAGCTTCACTGCAGGCTGCACCAAACATTAGCATCCACTGGGAGATGATCCAGAACGACGTGGAACCCGGCGTTTGTCTCACACGCTGGACTTTCACCAACGACGGCACAACGCCTCTGCCAGTGTCTGGTTGGACTATGTACTACTGCCAGATCTCGGTTAATCCTCAGTACAAACAGGGCGACCCGCTGCACTTCGAACGCATCTCCGCTTCGTCGCACAAAATCACACCTACGCAGGCCTTTGCCGGACTTGGCGTCGGGCAGAGTCTGACACTCGACGTACGCTTTAACGGCGCTATCCTCAAAGAAGGAGCCGGCCCCGAAGGCGCGTTCCTG
>ONXE01000164.1 GCA_900321775.1 uncultured Bacteroidales bacterium | reverse complement strand
ACGCAACGAGAGCATAATCTGGTGCTCAATACCGTCTCCCCATAGCGCAGAAAAAGGAATAGACATAGCACCTACTGACAGGTCCAAAACAAACAGACCTGCCAGCAGAATGCTAAGAGCCAGAAAGAAAAGACTTGTTCTTTTCAAATTGGATTATCCAAGAGAGATCGCACCGCTCGGGCATACGCTCTCACATGTACCGCACTCCGTGCATACATCGGGATCGATGCTATAGTGTTCGCCTTCAGAAATAGCGCCCATCGGGCATTCGTCAATACATGTACCGCAAGCAATGCAGTCTTCAGAAATTTTGTAAGCCATATTGGTCAGTTTTATTGTTTGGTTTTATTGATTGAGGCTGCAAAGTTACAACTTATTTTTTAAATATGCAAGAAAAAAATCAAAAAAAAGTAGAGATTCGGGCTATTTGTGGCCAAAAATCGTGATTTCTCTTGCGTATATAAAAAAAAAGTGTTAACTTTGCGCCAAAATTAGAATGGACAATTATGGAATACGCAATTAAATGTGTAGGTGTGCTGACGTCGGGAGGTGATTCGCCGGCGATGAATGCAGCTATCCGTGCGGTAGTGCGCGCGGGCATCAGTAATGGTATTTGTGTGAAAGGTATCTACCGCGGCTACAGTGGTCTGATAGACGGCGAGATACGTGAATTGAGTTCACAGGACGTGTCGGGTATTATCCAACGCGGCGGCACCATCCTCAAGTCGAGCCGTTGCCCCGCTTTTCAGACTCCCGAGGGCCGCAAACAGGCGTACGACAACATGCAGAAAGAGGGCATTGATGCCCTGATAGTGATAGGCGGCGACGGCACTTTCACAGGTGCGCGCGTCTTCTCGCAGGAGTACAACATCCCTGTCATCGGTTTGCCAGGTACTATCGACAACGACCTCTGGGGCACGGATGTAACCATCGGTTATGACACCTCGCTCAACACCATCATGGAGTGCGTGGACAAGCTCCGCGACACGGCCACCAGCCACGAGCGCGTGTTCCTGGTAGAGATCATGGGCCGTGACGCCGGCTTCCTCACTCTGAATGCAGCCATAGCCGTGGGCGCCGAAGTGGCTATCATCCCCGAGCGGACTGCTGTGGCCGAGCAAATAGAAGAAGCCATCGGACAAGGTAAGCGCAAGAGCAAGAACTCGAGTATCGTGCTCGTTCAGGAACATGCCGTGGAAGGCGGCGCCCAAACTGTGGCGAAGATTCTGGAGAAAGCCCATCCCGAGTACAACACCCGAGTGACCATCCTCGGTCACCTGCAGCGCGGCGGTTCACCTACTGCGCAGGACCGCATCCTGGCCAGCCGTCTCGGCGTAGCTGCCATTCAGGCACTTCTGGAGGAGCAGCGCTCCATCATGATAGGCGTACAGAATGACGAGATCGTCTATGTGCCCCTCAGCAAGGCCATCAGCACCAAGAAAGATATCAAAGCTGACAAATGGACAGCTATGCAGATTCTCTCGATTTAAAAATTCACAACTATATGAAACGGAGATTTTTACTTATCTTAGCCGCCATCCTCACCGTGAGCTTCGCTTGGGCGGCTCAACCCAAGAAAAAGAACGTCAAGAAAGCTGGCGCTAAAAAAGAGGTCAAGAAAGAGACCAAGAAAGAAACCCAAAAGAAACCCACCAAGAAAGAGGCCAAGAATGCCGCCGGCGAGGACCCGTATGGCAACACCATTGCCGAGGTGGACAGCCTGTTCTATATCCTCGACGACGAGAAAGAGACGGCTACAATCACCGTTCCCGCCGACCCGGGTTACTATGTAGGCATGAAAGAGATACCCGAGGTAATCAAGTACAAGCGCAATCTGTACAGCGTGACCGAGGTGGGCGATGGCGCTTTCGAGGGCTGCAAAGGTCTGACAGGCGTTAAGTTTCCCGAGACCATAGTCAGCATCGGAGACCGCGCCTTCAAGGATTGCTCCAAGCTGAAGACCCTCAGCCTGCCTGCCGACCTGGTGAGCGTGGGCGACGAGGCGTTCATGAACTCTGCTGTTCGTGCAGCCAAACTGCCCAAGTCGGTTCTTGAGATAGGCGACCGCGCCTTTGCCGGAACCCCTATCAAATCCGCATCCTTTGGCCGAGAGATGACCGACATCCCCGAAGGTGCCTTCCAGGGCTGCAAGGAACTGACCAAAGTAACCATCCCCGAGAGCATCACGGAGATTGAGGACGACGCTTTTGCCGGCTGCCAGATGTTGCAAAGCATCATCATACCTGAGGGTGTGAAAGAGTTGGGCGATCGCGCGTTCATGGGTTGCGCAGCCATGACTTCGGCCAAATTGCCGGAGAGTCTGGTAGAACTGGGCGATGAGGCTTTTGCCGGTTGTGGTTCGCTGCAGACAATCAACCTGCCTAAAGGCCTGAAGAAAATAGGCAACGGCGCGCTCAGTGGCTGCAAATCGTTGCAACAGGAAATTATTCTCGGCGAGACGCTGGTTCTCGTACCTGCCACCATCTCAGGCGAATATGTCATTCCCGAGAATGTAAAGAGCATTGCCGGTGGCGCATTCACCGACTGCAACGGTATTACCAACATTGTATTCAACAGCGGTATTACGGAACTGGTGAAACACACTTTTGTAGGTTGTAACGGCATCGAGCGTCTGGATCTGCCCAAGAGCATTCTCAAAGTAGAAGACGAAGCATTCCTGAACTGCATCGGACTCAAGTTTGTCATCGTCCGCGGCGAGACAAAAGTGGGCGACGAGGCGTTTGAGGGCTGCTACAACTTGAGCGCTATTGTACACAACAACTAAGTCATGGAGAGTTTCAACGACACATGTTTCATCATGATTATCCTGGGCGTGGTAGTTTGGGTCAGCCTCTACTTCGTCGATGCAGGATATGGTAAGATGACTTCCGAGAAATGGGGACCGGCCATCAACAACAAAATCGGTTGGATGCTGATGGAATGTCCCGTATTTCTGGTGGTGCTGTATTTTTGGGCCAAGTCGCCTGTGCGTTTCGATGTCCCCTACCTGTTGTTTTTCCTGTTCTTCGAGTTGCACTACCTGCACCGCACGTTCATTGCCCCGTTGCTCATGCGCGGCAAGTCGAAGATGCCCTTGGCCATCATGTTCTTCTCGGTGGCATTCAACTTGATAAACGGCTTCCTGCAGGGCAAATGGCTGTTCGAGTTGGCTCCTGAGCATCCTGACTATCAGGTTCTTTATACCAATGCCTGGCTAACCGACTGGCGATTCATCCTGGGCGCAGTGCTGTTCTTCGGAGGCATGGCCATCAACTGGCAGTCAGACTACATCATCCGTCATCTTCGCAAGCCCGGAGACACCAAGCATTACCTGCCCAAAGGCGGCTTGTACAACTATGTGACATCGGCCAACTACCTGGGCGAGATCATCGAATGGATGGGCTGGGCTATGCTGACTTGGAGCCTCGCAGGATTCGTGTTCTTCTTCTTTACGATGAGCAACCTGGTGCCGCGTTCGAACAGCATTTACAAGAAGTACCAAAATGAGTTTGCCGACGAGTTTGAGGCACGTCGCCCCAAGCTGAAACGCATCCTACCTTTCATTTATTAACACGCGCGCATGAACGAAACCAACGATACATCCCTACTCTTCACGCCCTATCAGTTAGGGCCGATTACTCTGCGCAACAGGACTATTCGCTCGGCTGCGTTTGAGAACATGTGCAAGGGGAATAAGCCAACGCAGCAACTCATTGACTATCACGTCAGTGTAGCTCGCGGAGGTGTGGGTATGACTACGGTTGCGTATTGTGCCGTGGACCGCTCCGGCGTATCTTTTGACGGGCAGCTCTATGTGCATGACGAGATTCTGCCTGACCTCAAGAGGCTGACTGATGCCGTGCATGCAGAAGGAGCCAAAGTGTCTATCCAATTGGGCCACTGCGGCAACATGACACACTACTACACCTGTGGTTATCAACTGCCCGTAGGTCCCTCTACCGGCTTCAACATGTACTCTCCCACCATCGTGCGCGGGCTCAAGAAGGACGAGATTCACACCATAGCACG
>ONXE01000036.1 GCA_900321775.1 uncultured Bacteroidales bacterium | reverse complement strand
CTTCCCACTATCTGCAAACACCTTATTTTTCGAAAAGTTCACTTTCTGTCTTCTTCTTCCATTACTCTCGGCTGGTTGCCGGCCAAGAATCATCAGGACAGCACTAACGACACGCTAAATCAAATAATCCGCCCTTGACATTCGGCTACCTATATAATAATCAAAACGTGCGAGTGCGAGATGCGAATTCTCACAATATACTGTCTTTCAGCAATATACAACTTTCCGCATCTCGCACTCGCACGTTTTGCATTTCACATCTCACATCTTGTTTCTTCGCTTCGGTTTGCTCACGGAGAAGCGAAACAGCTGGCTTTCTTCTTTTACGCCGGTCTTCAGGCTTCGTCCATTTCGCCGGATATTATCCGGCTCCTTCCTATCCTCCTTTTCGCGCGCATATCAATTATCGAAAAACGTTACAAACTCGCGAAATTCTCCATATATTTATGAGACCGCCTTGCATACATCTTGCGACTCTCTTGGGACGGTCTTGGGACGATTGTCAAAATGGCACCCTTAAACCATTGATTATCAATCTCACCTCCCCCGATTTTTGACAACGGGGGCTCTTTTCTTCACTTTTGCCCACCAAATTCTTCTACATCTTGAAGCGTTACAAACTCGTGGCATTCGCTATACATTTATGAGACGGCCTTGCGTACCCCTTGCATATATCTTGCTGAAGCAGCGCATCTTCCCTCATCCCTCCTTGAACTCCTTAAACTCCTTGAACCCCTTGCACGCGAAGCGATCGTTCGAGGCTTTGCCGAGATAAGAACTCCTTAACCATGAACCCTGAACCATTTTCTGCTGGGTTTGTGACTGTTTTAGAGCAAAAACATAACAAAATGCTATGAATTGGTGCGAAAATAGGTAAAAAATTTGGACATATCAAAAAAAAGTTGTAACTTTGCAGCCGATTTTAATTAGATTGACGTATTATGCTTAAAAATATTCTGTCTATCACCGGCAAGTCCGGTTTGTACAAACTGATTAGTCGCGGCAATAACATGCTGATTGTAGAGTCACTCGTGGACGGCAAACGTATGCCTACCTATGCGCGTGACAAGATTGTCAGCCTGGCTGACGTTTCGATGTTCACTACCGGCGACGACATCGCCCTGTGGGAAGTGTTGGAGAAAGTAAAGAAACACGAGAACGGCAAACCCTCTGCTCTCGACCTGAAAAAGGCTGACAAACAGACGCTTTGCGACTACATGACCGCTGTTCTGCCCGACTGGGATCAGGACCGCGTCTATCCCTCCGACATCCGCAAACTGGTGCAGTGGTACAACATCCTCATCAACGCTAACATTACTGATTTCAAACCTATAGAAGAAGAAAAAGAGGACAAACAGGAAGTTGCTTCTTAAAGATATTATCGATATTATCGAATCGGTAGCCCCCCTGTCCACCCAAGCGGAATGGGACAATTCGGGACTGCAGATTGGTCACAACGATGCTGACATAGCGTCCGTTCTTTGCTGCACGGACGTTACCGAGGCTGTTATTGACGAAGCAATCGAGGCGCACTCCGACCTCATCCTCACACACCACCCATTGCTTTTCCAGCCCTTGAGCACTATTCAAGGACTCACTTTTCAGGAACGAGTGGCAGAAAAAGCCATTCGGCACGGAATTTGTATCTATTCCTCGCACACGCCTATGGACCGTTGGCTACACGGCATCAGCGGACACATGGCTGAGCAGCTTTGTGTCTCTGATTACCAGCCGCTTTCGGCGGACAACTACGGAGTCATAGGCAACCTGCCCAAGCCGCTAAAAGCAGAAGAGTTGATGGCTTTGGTGAAGGAAAAGTTCCACACCTCTGCCATTCGCTACACACAGCCTGTCAAAACGACAATCAGCCGCGTGGCTTTCGGTGGCGGAGCATGTGCCGAGTTCCTTGAGGACGCCATTCAGGGCGGAGCAGAAGCCTTCATCAGTTCCGACTTCAAGCATCACCAGTTCCTCCAGGCGGACGGAAGAATCATGGTCCTCGACATCGGGCACTTCGAATCCGAGCAGTTCATCAAAGATATCTACCGCGAGCTCCTCAAGGACGCCCCGATACAACTGCGCTTCGCAACTACGGACCTAAGCCCCGTAAAGGCTTACGTATAAAACTGAAAATAAACTAAAAATATTACATATTATGGCAAGAAGAATTGACCCAAGTGAATTGTCGATAGAGGAAAAACTCAAAGCCCTCTACGAACTCCAGTTGGTGGACTCCAAAATTGACAGCCTGCGCGTACTCCAGGGTGAGCTTCCGCAGGAAGTAAAAGACATGGCTGACGACGTGGAAGGTCTGCGTACACGCCGAGACAACATCGAAGCTGACATCAAACAGTGCGAACTGAAAATCAGCGAGATGCGCGTCAAAATTGATATGGCTAAAGCTGCCATCAGCAAACTGAAAGATCAGCAGAACAACGTGCGCAACAACCGCGAGTTTGACGCTATCTCCAAAGAAATCGAGTACAACCAACTCGAAATCGAACTCTGCGAGAAACGTATCAACGAGAACAACGAAGTCCTGGAGCGCAAAACCGCAGAAAAGACCAAAACGGTGAGCGAGATTGAAGAACGTACCTCTGACCTCAACCAGAAACAGGCTGAACTCAACGATATCCTCGCCGAAACCAAAGAGCAGACTGAGACTCTGATGATTCGTGCCGGCAAACTCGAAGGCAATATTGAAGACCGTCTGCTGGCTGCCTTCAAGCGTCTGCGCAAGAACGCACGCAACGGTTTGGCTGTCGTGACTGTAGAGCATGACGAACAACGCAAGTATGACGCTTGCGGAGGTTGCCACAACCGTATTCCTGCTCAGCGTCAGCTGGATATCCGCCTCCGCAAGAAGATCATCCCTTGCGAGTACTGCGGACGTATCCTTATCGACCCGGACTTGGCAGCAGAAGTTAAACCTGTACGAATCAGATAATCAGCACTGTTATGCGCCGTACATTCTCCTTCCTCTCCATTGCCCTCGCCACAGTGGCGCTGGTCGTTTCGTGTGCACGCAAACCCGCTCAGGTCAGTAGTATCGAGACGGAAGTTATAGTCGTGGACTCAACGTTTGACGCTATTCAGGACTCTGCTTATCTGGCCTCGCTGCAGCCCCTCAGAGACTCCATGGACAAGATGCTCAACGAGGTCATCGGGCACGTTCCAGAGGATATGTCTGCTTATCAACCCGAGTCTCCTCTGCTGAACTGGGCAGCTGACGCGCTCCTCTTCCCGGTACGTATGCAACACCCCGACAAAGCCGATTTCTCGGTTGTCAACGTGGGTGGACTGCGTTGCAGTTGGCCTGCAGGCGAGCTGACCGTGCGCTCTATCTTTGAGTTGATGCCGTTTGAAAATGAGGTGGTTATACTCACCCTGAGCGGCGACAATGTACTGTTACTGGCAGACCAGATGGCTGCTCAGGGCGGACAAGGCGTGAGCGGCATGACCTATGTGATCGACCCAAGTGCCAAGAAGGCGCTGGACGTGTGTGTGCAAGGAAAACCCGTTCAGGCGGACAAGGATTATTTTGTTGTCACCAGCGACTACTTGAGCGGCGGAGCTGACGGCATGGACGCACTGGCCAAGTTCAAGAACCGCGAATACACAGGCATCAAGATCCGCAGCCAGTACATCTCCTACGTCAAGACCCTCACGGCCAACAATCAGCCCGTTGCTGCCAAATGTGACGGACGCGTACGCGTGCGCGAATAATTTAAGGTAACAAACACAAGTAACAATATGAACGACTTTCTGAATTTCTCGTCCAAACATCTCGGACTCAACTCCATGCATGTGGAGAAAGTGATGATGGACTCCGCCGGATATATCTCGCCCTCCATTCTGGAAGAGCGTCAACTCAATGTGACCCAGATGGACGTGTTCTCGCGTCTGATGATGGACCGCATCATCTTCCTCGGCACGGAAGTCAACGACTATACCGCCAACGTCATTCAGGCCCAGCTGCTCTATCTGGACTCTACCGATTCAGAGAAAGATATCAGCATCTACCTGAACACCCCCGGCGGGTCGGTTTATGCAGGCCTCGGCATCTACGACACGATGCAGTTCATCAAGTCCGACGTCTCAACTATCTGCACCGGAATGGCCGCCTCGATGGGGGCCGTACTGCTGGTAGCAGGCGCCGAGGGCAAACGAGCTGCCCTACCCCACTCCCGCATCATGATTCACCAACCTATGGGTGGTGCACAGGGACAGGCCAGCGACATGGAAATAACGGTAAAAGAGATACTCAAACTCAAAACAGAACTCTACCAGATCATCGCCGACCATAGCCACAATAGCATCGAGCGCATCACAGCCGACTCTGACCGGGACCACTGGATGACCGCTCAAGAAGCGTTGGAATACGGCATGATAGACCGCGTTTACACGAAGAAATAATGGCAAAAAAACTCAATACTTGCTCTTTCTGCGGAGAAGCCAAGCCTTTCATGCTCAGAGGTTTGGACGGTTCGCTTATCTGTGACGACTGCATCCGCGCTGCCTTCGAGGTGATGAAGAACGACCCTGTGGTGAACAACTACAAGGAGCAGAGTTCATTGGGTGCAGTACCCAAGCCGGCAGAAATCAAGGCTTATCTGGACCAGTACGTAATTGGCCAGGATGAAGCCAAGAAGAGCCTCTCTGTGGCTGTGTACAACCACTATAAGCGCATCAACCAAAAGGTGGAGGATGACGTGGAAATCGAGAAATCGAACATCATCCTCGTGGGCCGTACCGGCACGGGCAAGACACTGTTGGCACGCACTATCGCCAAGATGCTGAAAGTGCCGTTTGCCCAGGTTGACGCTACCGTGCTCACCCAAGCCGGTTACGTAGGCGAGGATGTTGAATCACTCCTCTCGCGACTGTTGCAGGCATGCAACTACGATGTCAAACAGGCCGAAAGAGGCGTAGTCTTCATCGACGAGATTGACAAGATTGCGCGCAAGGGAGATAATCCCAGCATCACTCGCGACGTGTCGGGTGAAGGTGTTCAGCAAGCTTTGCTCAAACTGCTTGAAGGCTCTGTTGTCAACGTGCCGCCTCAAGGAGGACGGAAGCACCCGGAGCAGAGCTTCATACAGGTCAACACCCACCATATTCTCTTCATCTGCGGCGGCGCATTCGATGGCATCGAGCGCATCATAGGACAACGCCTGAACACCCAGATGGTAGGCTTCGAGGCACAACGATCCTCCAAGACCTACGACAAAGACAATATGCTCAAGTATATAGCGCCACAGGACCTCAAGTCCTTCGGACTCATACCTGAGATAGTGGGCCGTTTGCCTATCGTCACGTACCTCAACCCGCTGGACCGCGTAGCATTGCGCAATATCCTCACCGAGCCAAAGAACGCACTCATCAAGCAGTACACCAAGTTGCTGGCTATGGACGGAGTAAAACTCACGTTCGCACCGGAAGCGCTGGACTACATTGTAGATCAGGCGCTTACCTACAAACTCGGTGCACGCGGACTCCGCGCCCTATGCGAGGTGGTGATGACCGACATCATGTATGAGATGCCGACCCATCCGACTACACAATTCGAAGTGACGCTGGAATACTGCAAAGCACAAATCGCCAAAGCCGACATGCTGAAACTGTCCGCTACGGCTTAATACAGAACGACATGAACATCCATTTCATAGCCATAGGCGGCGCTGCCATGCACAATCTGGCGATGGCCGTTGCAGCCAAAGAAGGATACCACGTCACAGGGTCCGACGACGAGATCTTCGATCCCGCCAAGTCGCACTTGGAGGCTGCAGGACTGCTGCCCAAAGAGATGGGCTGGCATCCCGAGCGCATCACAAAAGACCTGGACGCAGTCATCCTGGGCATGCACGCCCGTCAGGACAACCCCGAACTGGCCCGTGCCAGGGAGCTGGGACTGAAGATCTATTCTTTCCCCGAGTACCTCTACGAGCAAACCAAAGACAAGGTCCGCATCGTGGTGGGAGGCTCACACGGCAAGACAACCACGACGGCTATGATTCTGTATGTGCTGGACAAACTGGGCATAGAAGCCGACTATATGGTTGGCGCACAGATTGCAGGGTTTGAGCGCATGGTCAGACTCTCTGACACAGCCAAATATGCTGTCTTTGAGGGCGACGAATACTTGACTTCGCCTCTGGACCCGCGCTCCAAGTTCCACCTCTACAAACCGCATATAGCCATTCTGACGGGCATTGCCTGGGATCATATCAACGTCTTCCCTACTTTCCCCGAGTACGTGGACACGTTCCGCAAGTTCGTGGACCTCATCGAGCCTAACGGACACTTCATCTACTATCAGAACGACGAGAACCTCTGCGCTATTGCCGAGGGAGCGCGCCGGGACATTGTGCGTCATCCGTATGATGCACTGCAAACCGACATACCTCTCGGCGTGTTCGGCAAGCACAACCTGCAGAACATGCATGCCGCGCAATTGGCCTGCGAGCAGATAGGTGTCACCGGGGAGCAGTTCATGGATGCTATCCGGACTTTCACCGGCGCGTCCAACCGTCTGGAACTCATCTACAAACAGGCGGACCGCGTGGCCTACAAGGACTTCGCCCACTCGCCGTCCAAACTGCGCGCCACTATCAACGCGGTGCGCGAAGAGTATCCGAAGCTCAAACTTGTTGCGGTGATGGAACTGCATACGTTCTCCAGCCTGATGGCGGAGTTTCTGCCTCAGTATAAGGGCTGTATGAGCGAGGCCGACGTGGCCTTTGTCTATTTCAACCCGAAAGTGGTGGAACACAAACGCCTCACGCCTATCACGAAAGTGGAAGTGGCGCAGGCTTTTGCTACGCCCAACGTACGCGTCTTCACTGACTCACAGGAACTGCAGGACGTTCTCCGCAATTTGGATTACGCCGACACAGCCCTGCTGATGATGTCTTCGGGCACGTTTGACGGCATACAAATCAACGATTTCGCCACTCAACTCCTCACGAAATAATCATGGACAAGCAAACGAAGAAAGACTATCTGTACATGCGCATGGCGCGAGTATGGGCTGAAAACAGTTACTGCATTCGTCGTCAGGTGGGCGCGCTGATGGTGAAAGACCAGCGCATCATCTCCGACGGCTACAACGGCACACCCTCGGGCTTTGAGAACGTGTGCGAAGACGAGAACAACGTCAGCAAGCCCTACGTGCTTCATGCAGAAGCCAACGCTATCTCGAAGGTGGCACGCTCACACAACTCGTCCGACGGAGCCACGCTGTATGTGACGGCATCACCGTGCATCGAGTGCTCCAAACTGATTATTCAGGCCGGCATCCGCCGAGTTGTCTATGGCGAACTGTACCGCCTGACTGACGGCATCGACCTGCTGAAGCGTGCAGGAATAGAGGTGGAGTATCTTCCGATGGAAGAGTAGTCAAAGGTCAAAGGTCAAAAGTCAAAGGTCGGACCCTCTAAATCCCCCTTAAAGGGGGACTTGCAAAAAATCAATTATTATGAAAAAGTATTTATTTCCTACTATAACCATTGCTTTTCTGCTGGTGGGGTTTCTGATAGGCAACTCCGTAGGCAGCAAGGCTAAAGCGCAGCAAATCAACTGGGCCAGATTGCTGGCTCCGCAGTCCAAAGTGGACCAACTGCTGCAGATGATGAACAGCAACTACGTGGACGCTATCGACGTGGACAGCATCACCGAAGAAGTGATGGAAGTGCTGGTGGAGAAACTCGACCCGCACTCTGCCTATATTCCCAAGAAAGACCTGGAACTCGTCAATTCCGAGCTCTCGGCCTCGTTCTCGGGCATCGGCGTGCAGTTCAACATCCAGAACGACACGGTTTGCATCGTGGCGGTTATCCCTGGCGGCCCCTCCGAAGGTGTGGGTGTGCTGGCAGGCGACAAGATTGTCTTCGTGGACGATTCGGTGTTTACCGGCAAGGGCATGAACAACGAGAAAGTGATGCATACCCTGCGCGGCCCCAAGGACACGCAAGTCAAACTGAGCATCAAACGTAACGGCACGCCGGAACTGCTGACTTACGTCATCACGCGCGGCGACATACCTATCCACTCTGTGGATGCCTCGTTCATCATGAAGCCGCAGATAGGTTACATCAAGGTGAACAAGTTCTCCGAGACGACATACGACGAGTTTATGTCCGCCTTGGCCAAACTGAAGGCAGAGGGCGCCAAGTCGTATATCGTGGACCTGCGCGAGAACTCAGGAGGCTATATGGACCAGACGATTAAGATGGCCAACGAGTTCCTGAATGCAGGACAGATGATTGTTTATGCCGAGGGCCGCGCCTATCCGCGTTTCGAGGCCAAAGCCAACGGACTGGGACGCTTCAAAGATGCTGAGTTGGTGGTGCTTATCAACGAGTTCTCCGCTTCTGCCAGCGAGATTTTTGCCGGCGCTATGCAGGACAACGACAGAGCATTGGTAATAGGCCGTCGTTCCTTCGGAAAGGGGCTTGTACAGCAGCAGATTCCGTTCTCCGACGGCTCGGCTGTCCGTCTGACGGTAGCACGCTACTACACGCCTTCGGGACGTTGCATCCAGAAACCTTACACGCTGGGAGACCAGACCGACTACGAGAAAGACCTGCTGGAGCGCTTCGAGCACGGTGAGTTCTACTCGGCAGACAGTATTCATTATCAGGACACTACCAAGTACTACACCGCAGGTGGGCGCGTAGTCTATGGAGGCGGAGGCATCCTGCCGGATATCTTCGTGGGCCGCGACACGACGCTGAACACGCCGTTCTACAACAAGTGTGTGAACATGGCGTACACCTACCAGTTTGCGTTCCAATATACCGACAAGCACCGCAAGGAACTGAAGAAATTCACCGACTGGCAGGCGCTGGAACGTCATCTGCTGAAGCATAATATCCTGGAAGAGTTCGTACGCTTTGCGGACAAGAAAGGCGTGAATGCGCAGGACACAACGCTGTATCTGTTCTCGAAACTGAGTTTTGAGGAGCAGGTTCGCAAGTCCACTCCGCTGCTGAATCGACTCATCTGCGCGTACATCATCCGCGATGTGCTGGACGAGAACGCGTTCTACGCCATCTTCGAGCGTGACGACGAGATTATCCTCAAGGCGCTGGAAGAACTGGAGAAGAAATAATCTCCGCGCCAACGAGGGACGGAAGAAGAAATAACCCAACACCCTCTCCGGAACATATTTTAGGCTAAGACCGGGCTTCCGCCTGATTTTAGCCTTTTTTATTTCCCTTATTACCGCACAGGCGATTAGTAAGTGATTAGTATGTGATTAGTATGTGATTAGGGAACGCCCTCCTAACTCTCCATTATCCATTTTCCGTTGTCCATTTCTCCGCTGCGGTCTCCGTAGCGGAGCACGAACTCGTCCATCAGGCTGAAAACTTCATCTCGGGTGTCGGCTCTTAGGAGTGCGATACGCAATTGTTTACTGTCGGGAAGACCTTTCATCACGGGTGAGTTGGCGAAATGGCGGCGACTGTGTACGATGCCTTTGCGCTCATCGCCTATCCAGGCTATGCTGGCATCCACGTGTTCTTTGAGGATGTCCATCTTCCATTGCATAGAGCGGGGCGGCATCTGCTCTCCGTGGTCCAGGAAATAACGAATGTCTTCGAAAATCCAGGGGTTACCGAAGGTAGCACGGCCTATCATCACAGCATCCACGCCATAGCGGTCGAAGCACTCTTTGGCGCGTTCGGGAGTGGCTACATCACCATTACCGATGATGGGGATATGCATGCGGGGATTGTTCTTCACCTCACCGATGAGGGTCCAGTCGGCTTCGCCTGTGTACATCTGGGCTCGGGTACGTCCGTGGATGGTCAGGGCTTGAATGCCGCAGTCCTGCAGCTGCTCGGCCAGGGTGACGATGATTTTGTTGTTGTCGTCCCATCCCAGGCGCGTCTTGGCCGTTACGGGGATGCTGACGGCATTCACTACGGCGCGGGTGATCTCCAGCATCTTGGGGATGTCGCGGAGGAGTCCGGCTCCGGCACCTTTGCCCGCCACTTTCTTGACGGGGCAGCCGAAGTTGATGTCGAGGAAATCGGGGCCGGCCTGCTCTACTATCTTGGCCGCGGCGGCCATCGAGTCGGCATCCTTGCCGTAGATCTGGATAGCCACAGGGCGCTCTGCGTCGGCTATTTGGAGTTTGCGCATGGTGGAGGCCACGTCGCGTATGAGCGCGTCAGCGTTGACGAACTCGGTATAGACACGGTCTGCCCCGAAGCGCTTGCACAGGAGTCGGAACGCAGGGTCCGTGACGTCCTCCATCGGCGCCAGGTATAATGGGCGAGTATGTTCTTGCTTTGCCATCGAGTCTATTTTCAAATCGAGTACAAAGGTACTTCATTTTAGTGAAACCACCAAACTTTTTGCCAAAAAAGTGTTTGTAAACACTAATTTTTGGCACTTTTTAGTGTTTGGAGATACTAAAATGGCAAAAAAGTGGTGGTTTGGCAAAAAGTACACACATTATGTCAATTATTCCACACGCGTATGCGTAAAAAGCAGTACCTTTGCCTCTGAATTTGTAAAACAAGCAAATAGTTAACTTAAAATATTAATCACAAACAAAAAAAACATGAAAAGAACATTTTTCTCATTATTGACGCTCGCGCTGCTGTCTATTAACACAGCTTGGGCAGCAGATGGTGTATCTGCAACTCAAACATTCACCAATGGACGAGCCACTTGTACTTGGACAAATATGAATGTTACTGTTTCGAAAAACGCTACGGCTGGTGGGGATGGTTTGTATTTTGTTGCTGGTGGTAGCGGTACAATTGCCACAGATAATCATGTTGTCAATATTAAATCTGGAAGAACGATGTACGTTCAGGTCCCTTCTGCATCTTCTCATGGAACGATTACTATTGTTGGCAGCCAAGACAAAGGCGATCGTTCTGTAAGTCTTAATTCTGGATTAACTATCGTAATGAGCACAGATGGCGCATCTGCAAATTTTGTGGCTACCGATGTTGAGAATGTAAACGAAGGCTATTATATTAAAGTTGTAAGTTCGAGTGATTTTAAATTTAACCAAGTTAGTGTTACTGTGACAGGAGAAACATATCCTCAAAGTGTAGCAGTTGATCCTGAATTTTCTTTGTCAGCTAGTACTATTTCAACGATACAAGAATCACAAATTGTTGTAGGAAGCAAACTTGACCTTGACGGAATCACCCTAAGTGATATCACTTATGGAACCCCCGGTATTGTAACAGTAGATGCGAATGGTGTGATTACGCCTGAAGCTGCTGGTTCTACAACCATCAATTTCAACTCTTCTGCTGTTGCTGGTCGTTACAATGCTAGCACAGGCAATTCTTTGACAATTGTCGTGGTAGCTGCTGTACTTGTGTTTGACGCTAACGAGCTTCCTAATCAACAAATTGGTTTGACAAAGGAGCTTATTAATTATTATGATTATCTCTCTGTAACTTCAAACAACTGGAGTTCGAGTCAAACAATTGATGATTATACCGGAGAGTTCTATAATATGTCTGCTGCAGAGCGCCAACTCTCTATCAAGGTTACCGGTGCAAGTTCGTTCATTGTTTATGTTAAGAATAATACCAACGGTAGAACATATGATGTAAAGGTGGGAGATGCTGATGCTGTTACAATTACTCATGAAGGAACTAATGTAGAGGCTTCCGGTTTGTTTACTATTGCCGACCCAACTTCTGAAACTACTATTCTGCTTTCCGGTGGTGGTGCCAGTGTTTATCCTGCATATGTAGTGTTCAATCCTGCTGCAGTAATCACTCCGTCTCATGAGTACGTTACTTATGTAACTGAAAGCGCTATTGACTTCAGTGGTGTTTCTGGTTTGGCTGCTTTCGTGGCTACCGATGCAATCGGTGATGCAATCTCCCTGCAAGCTGTTACTGCCGTTCCTGCTGCTACTCCGCTGTTGCTCCACGGAACTGCCAGCACTACCTACAATGTGCCTGTTGTAGCTTCTGCAAGTGCTCCCGCAGCAAACCTCCTCGTTGCCGGAACCGGTGCAGATATCAACTCTGCAAGCAAATATGTGCTTTCCTTCCAAGATCCGAACTACGTATTTGCAGCAACCAACGAGCAGGCTGCAACTGTTCCTGAAGGCAAAGCTTATCTTGACCTCTCCGGTGCAAACGCTCCTTCTGTGATCCGCATCGTCGAGAACGCTACGAACATCATGAACGTAGATGACGTTGAAAACGCTGTTAAGTTCATCGAGAACGGCAAACTCTACATCAAGAAGAACGGTGTTACCTACAATGTAGTTGGCGCTGTAGTAAAATAATTCACGGACAATGTGTAACCTTTTAAAATGATTATGATTATGAAGACATACAATAAAGCAGAATTGCAGATTGTTCGCATGAACAACAATGACATCGTTACAACCAGTTCCACTCTGCCCAAGGGTAATCCTTATCAGTCTGGTGATCCCGTTCTGGCTCCTGAGCGCCGTAAGAGCATTTGGGACTGATGGTTAACTATTTGGTTTTTGGAAAGGGCGGAGCCTTCGGGCTTCGCTCTTTTTGGACCCTCCCCAAAGTCTCGGTCAGCTTGGCCTGCCCGGCCGCCTACCCTCGTCTTTCCTCGAAAAGCTCGGACGATCTGCTTCGCTGTGCGAAGTG
>ONXE01000181.1 GCA_900321775.1 uncultured Bacteroidales bacterium | reverse complement strand
ACTAGTCAGACCAGTACTCTGGTACTGGTTGACGAAAGCGGCACTCCGAGGAGCGCCGCTTATCAAGCCCTTTGCGGGGAGTTTTATCTGTAATAAGACTAATAGGGCCAATAAGGCTAATAGGACCTATAGGCCCAATGAGCCGTAGGCCGTGGGGCCTATTTGGCGTAACTGATGGCGCGAGTCTCGCGGATGACGGTGATCTTCACCTGTCCGGGATAGGTCATCTCGTCCTGGATGCGCTTGGCGAGGTCGAAGGAGAGGATCTCGACGTCCTTGTCGGACATCTTGTCTGCTCCAACGATGACGCGCAGTTCGCGTCCGGCCTGCAGGGCATAGGTCTTGACAACGCCCGGGTAGCTGAGTGCCAGGTCCTCCAGGTCGTTCAAGCGCTTGATGTACGCCTCTACAATCTCTCGGCGGGCGCCGGGACGTGCACCGGAGATGGCGTCGCAAGCCTGCACAATCGGGGCAAGCATGGTCTCCATCTCAATCTCGTCGTGGTGGGCACCGATGGCATTGCAGATATCGGGTTTCTCGCCAAACTGTTGAGCGAGGCGCATTCCGTAGAGAGCATGGGGCGTTTCGGGGTCCTCGTCGGGCACTTTGCCTATATCGTGGAGCAGACCTGCGCGGCGTGCTTTCTTGGGGTTGAGTCCGAGTTCGGAGGCCATGATGGCGCAGAGGTTGGCCGTTTCGCGAGCGTGCTGAAGGAGGTTCTGACCGTAGGAGGAACGATACTTCATCTTGCCGACCATACGAATGAGTTCAGGATGCAGACCGTGTACGCCCAGGTCGATGGTAGTGCGCTTGCCGGTTTCGATAATCTCTTCCTCGACTTGTTTCTTCACTTTAGCCACCACTTCCTCGATGCGCGCGGGGTGGATACGTCCGTCTGTTACGAGTTGGTGCAGAGCCAGACGTGCTATCTCGCGGCGAACGGGGTCGAAGGCCGAGAGGGTGATACACTCAGGAGTGTCGTCCACTACTATCTCTACGCCGGTTGCGGCTTCGAGTGCACGGATATTTCGTCCTTCGCGGCCAATGATACGTCCTTTGACCTCATCGTTTTCGATGTGGAAGATGGTGACAGCGTTCTCTACGGTCGTTTCGGACGCAACGCGCTGAATGGCCTGAATGATAATCTTTTTCGCCTCTTTGTTGACCGTTTGCTTGGCCTCTTCCATCATGTCGTTGATGTAGGCCATGGCGTTGGTTTTGGCTTCGTCTTTGAGTGACTCTACCAGTTGTGCTTTGGCCTCGTCTGCAGACATGCCGCTGAGGGTTTCCAACTGCTGAAGCGCCTGTTTGTGCATTTTCTCGGTCTCACGCTGCTTGAAGTCGATGGATTGTTGCTGTTGGTCCAGTTTTTGTTTCTGTTGCTGATACTCGTTCTGCAGGCGTTGCAAATCTCCCTGTCGTTGGTTGAGTTGCTGTTCGCGCTGACGGAGACGATCCTCTGTCTGTTGCTGTTTTTTCTGCTGTTCCTGCACCATTTTCTCGTGCTCGAGTTTGAGTGCAATGAACTTCTCTTTCGCTTCGATGTTCTTGTTTTTCTTGATCATCTCGGCCTCTTCCTGTGCTTTGCGGATGATGCTGATGCCGGAGTATCTGAGGAGCAGATAGGCAATGCCGAAGCCCAGCAAGAGCGCGATGGAAGCGGCTATGATAAGTGTTGCGTTGGTCATATTTTAAGTCTTGTTTAGTGTGTTATCTATTTTGGTCGTGAGTTCCTGAACTTTCTCGAGCACGGGCTGGATGTTTTTCTCCCTGACGTCGGACTGGAAGTTGACGGCCATCTCGAGTGCTGTGAGCACCCAGAGTTTCTCCACAGGCTGGTTGGGCAACTTGCGGGAGTAGCGTCCGTAGGCGTCGTTGACGCGCTTGGCGGCTTCGCGGTAGATGGGTTCTTTGTCCCGATCCACCTTCAGTTTCACCTGATGTGCATCCAGAAAAAGCGTTATGTTCTGTTTGTCGTCGTCGCTCATTCTTTGAGTAGTTCGAGGGTTTTGTCCACTTTGCTGATGATAGCAGAGATTTGTTTGCGGGCCTGCGTGCGTTCGGGCGCATCAGTAGAGAGTGCGTGTGCCGTTTGCAGGGTTCGGTAGCGATTCTGCAGTTCCACCAACTCCGCGTGGGTGCGGATAAGTTCATCCCGCTGATGGCCATTAGCCTCCCTGAGCTCGTCGATTCGGGCCTGCGCCTCCTGATACTTGGCAAGCAGGTTCGCCACCGACTGCTCCAAGGCCTGTATGGTCTCAGCTGCGTTCATCTCGTTTAGAAACTGTATCCGATGCCGACGCCCAGAACGGACTTAAACTGAATACGCTCTTTCTGCACACCGTTCTTGTCTTCAATCAGCGTGCCGGGGTAGTACTTCATGCTCGTCGAAAGCGTCACGTTCAGCACCTTCAGGAACTGATACGAGATAGCCACGTCCCAATCTACGTCGAAATGACCGAAGCTACGATTGAGGTTGGAGTACTCAAAGTAGTCGTTATAAGTTAATCCGGGGTTGGCGGCTTCGTATGCTTCTTTCAGGTTATATCCTTTTCCCTGATAAGGGGTGAACAATTGCAGTGTCGTGCCCAAGGTCAGGTTCTCGTACTTGTAGGCAATAGCGCCCTTCAGCGACAAACCCAACTCTGCACGAACGTTGTGATATATTTTTTCGCCCAACTTATCGTACTTGTAGGTACCGTATTTCTCTTGCAGATTCTCGCGCAGGTTGTAGCCCTGGGTGCCCATGTTGTCATCAAACTCCTTACTGTATTTCTCATTCCATGCGTCGCCCACGTACGCGGTAGCGATACGGCCGGCCACAGGGGAGAGATAAACCGAGAAATCGCAGCCGCTGACAGAGGTCTTCCAGTCAACACCAAGCGAGATGTCGGTGTACGAAGGTGCCAGCCATTTGGAGATCACGGGGTTGTAGCCTGCCACATACTCGCGGCCATTGGCGTACTGGCTCTGGAAGCTGGCCAGCGCGGTCAAGTACCAGTTCTGCTTAAACTCCCAACCGAATTTGGTTGCCAACTTGATGTTGTCCGACGACTTCTGGAACGCATCTTCGTCTTGATCAATCCAGGTCATACCGAAATCGGTGTCGAAGTTGGTCTCCCAGGCAATAGCGTCCTTGTGGTACAGCAGGTGCAGTTTGGCATACGCTAGACCGTTTACGTTGTTCTTACCGCCCGCAGTCCAGTTTACAAGGCCCGTAGCGGCTGCATTGAGTCCCAGTACTCCGTCAAATTTCCAGGCCTTCTCGCCCGTGTCCGCCGACTTCAGCGCATCGCCTGCCTTCTTCGCGGCCTCTGCCTGTTTGGTTACTGTGGCTTTATCTACTTGCGCATACATCGTGGAAGCTGTCAGTATGCAGAAAAAGACTAAAATGTTAAAACGTTTCATATGTACAAAATTATTTGTGTGTTAAAACTTTTCTGCAAACGTAATCGTTTGCGGGTGCAAAGTTAACACTTTTTTCTGATATTTCCAAATAATTTGGAAGAAAAATCGCACTTTTTATAAATTAAAGTGCATTTTCGCCGCATTCGAGGGTCTAATGGCTATCAAAAGGTCAAAGGTCAAA
>ONXE01000178.1 GCA_900321775.1 uncultured Bacteroidales bacterium | reverse complement strand
AACGGTCTGGAAGTGGCCAAACTGATGCTGACTGCCTACGCCCAGAACGGTGAGACCCCGCATCAGAAAGCAATGAAAGTACTCAAAAACGAAGTTAGAACGTTGTTTTGATGAAGAGCAAAACTATTATAAGGCTAATAGGGCTAACGGCTATTCTCTCGCTGATGTTGGCTGCCTGTACCGTGGATACCGAGTGCCGCAGAAGCACAGGCATTCACCTCAATGTGGTGTTTTCGTGTGACTCACTCCGTCAAAGCACCGACTCGGCACGCCTCAGCAAGGACTCGCTGGCAATGGATACAATCCGTTTCTCTACCATCTCCGGCCTGGAGATTCACGGCTTGGGACGCGATTCCATCCTCTACACTGAGGACCAGACCATCAGTTTGGCCAAACTGCCGCTCAGGCCGGATAGTCTGCACTCCGATTTCGTGCTCAGTTTCAATGGTCACACGGACACGCTGACCATTCTCCACCAAAACGACATGCAGTTTATCTCGCTGGCCTGCGGGTGCATGGTGTTTCACACCATCGATGACGTGAAGGGCTATCGCGCCTTCATCGACTCAGTGGATATTCTCAACACTCAGGTCGGCACTTCTAACGACCAGCATCTACGCATCTTTTTCCACAAATGGTGAAACGTGCGCTCCACATATTGGTTCTGTTGCTCGCGTGTGCATGCGCGATGGCGGCCCCACGTCAGTATGCCGACTCGGCTGTCTATCAGGGCATCAGCATGAAAGTGGACCTCGGCAACGCTGCGTACCAGTTGATTCGCAGCAAAGGTACTATCCACCAGTATGAGGGAGCGGTGAGCGTTAACCTGCTGAAACGTTTCTACCCTGTTATGGAGTTTGGCTTCATGCGCGCGGAGGATAGGGCCGCCGGAGGAAGTTACTTCGGACAAGGAGGCTTCACACGTATTGGACTGGATATCAACCCGCTGCGCAAGAATCGCAACAGCGACTATTTCCTCACTGTAGGTGTGCGTGCCGGCATGTCGGTGCAAGACTATTTGCAGCGTAACATCAACTTGAACGACTCGTATTGGGGCACGCCGCTGCAGAACATGCACGACAGAGCCCGTTTCGACAGTTGGGGCGAGGTAGTGGCCGGCGTGCAGGTCAAAGTGGCCGGCGGTTTCCATATGGGATGGGCCATTCGCCTGCATTTCCTCTTCACCGGTTCGATGGGTAAATATCAGCCCTACTACATCCCCGGCTACGGATGCAAGGACGGCAACATCTTCGCGTTCAACTACTACCTGGGATGGAGATGGTAGAACAAATGGAAAATGGACAATTGAAAATGGACAATTATATGAACACACTCAATCGTGCGGCAGACAACATTCGTATTCTGGCAGCCGCAGCCGTAGAAAAAGCCAAATCAGGACACCCGGGTGGAGCCATGGGTGGAGCCGATTTTGTGAACGTTCTCTATTCGGAGTTCCTTCGTTACGACCCCGAGAACCCCAATTGGGCAGGCCGTGACCGTTTCTTCCTCGACCCGGGACACATGGCTCCGATGTTGTACGGAGTGCTGACGCTGGCAGGGTTTTTCTCGCTGGAAGACCTGAAGAATCTCCGCCAATGGGGTAGTGTCACTCCCGGACACCCCGAGCGCGACCTCACCCGTGGTATTGAGAACACCAGCGGTCCGTTGGGACAAGGCCACACCTTCGCCCTCGGAGCTGCCATCGCGGCCAAGATGATGAACGACCGCTTCGGCGAGATCCATAACCCGACGATTTACGCCTTCATCTCCGATGGTGGCATTCAGGAGGAGATCTCCCAGGGCACAGGCCGTCTGGCCGGACATCTCGGGCTGGACAACCTGATTATGTTCTACGACTCCAACGACGTGCAACTCTCTACCAACTGCGACGCAGTGACTACCGAGGACGTGGCTGCCAAGTATCGCGCGTGGAACTGGTTCGTGCAGGAGATCCCCGGCAACGACGCTGAGGCCATTCGTGCTGCTATCAAGAAAGCTCAGGCTGAGCAGGAGCGTCCTTCGCTCATCATCGGCAAAACGACCATGGGCTTGGGTTGTGTGACCGCCGAAGGCGAGAACTTCGAGGGCAAATGTTCCACGCACGGCCAGCCGCTCAGCAAGTCCGGCGCTTCGTTTGAGGCAACCATCAAGCATCTGGGCGGCAACCCCGAGGACCCGTTCCAGATCTTCCCTGACGTGGCTGAACTCTACGCCAAACGTCGTGCGGAACTCAAACTCCTGGCTGCACAGAAACATGCCGAAGAGGAGGCTTGGAAGTTGGCCAACCCGACTCTCGCGAACGAGTATGAGGCATATTTCAGCGGACAAGTGCCCTGCATCGACTGGAGCGAGATTATCCAAAAGCCCGGCGTGGCTACGCGTGCCGCTTCGGCCACAGTGCTCGGTTACTTGGCTGAGAACGTGGGCAATATGGTTGTGTCGAGTGCTGACCTTAGCAACTCCGACAAGACCGACGGTTTTCTCAAGAAGACCCATGCTTTCAAGAAAGGTGATTTCAGCGGTGCGTTCCTGCAGGCCGGTGTGAGCGAGTTGACTATGGCTTGCGCTATGATGGGTATGCAGATGCACGGAGGTATCATCCCCGCCTGCGGCACGTTCTTCGTCTTCAGCGACTATATGAAACCGGCCGTGCGTATGGCTGCCTTGATGGAACTGCCCGTCAAGTTCATCTGGAGCCACGACGCTTTCCGCGTAGGCGAGGACGGACCGACTCACGAGCCCGTAGAACAGGAGGCACAGATTCGCTTGCTGGAGAAACTCAAGAACCACCACGGCGAGAACTCGATGCTCGTACTTCGTCCCGCCGATGCGGAGGAGACGACCATGGCTTGGCGCCTCGCGATAGAGAACACCAAGACGCCTACGGCCCTCATCCTCAGCCGTCAGGACATCCCCGAACTGCCGTTCCACTCGCTGGAGGGCTTCCGCAAGGGCGCATATATCGTCTCCAAAGACGAGAACCCGCAGATTGTACTGCTGGCCAGCGGATCCGAGGTAAGCACGCTGCTTGCAGGAGCCGAGTTGCTGCGCGCTGAAGGAATCCGTCTGCAGATAGTCAGCGTTCCTTCTGAAGGATTGTTCCGCAGCCAGAGCAAAGAGTATCAGGACGAAGTGCTGCCCAAAGGCATTGTACGCTTCGGCATGACAGCGGGCCTGCCTTGCACGCTCGAGGGCCTCGTGGGCGAAAACGGACAAGTCTGGGGCCTTGAGTCCTTCGGCTTCTCCGCGCCATACAAAGTGCTGGACGAGAAACTCGGCTTTACCGCACAAAACGTTTATGACCAAGTAAAGAAACTGTTGAAATAATGGAATATAAGTTTTCGGAAATAGAGCAAAAATGGCAGGCCTGGTGGCAAGAGCATCAGACCTACGCCGTTTCGAACAAGAGCGACAAACCCAAGTATTATGTGTTGGACATGTTCCCTTATCCCTCGGGAGCGGGCCTGCACGTAGGACACCCGCTGGGTTATATCGCTTCGGATATCTATAGTCGTTACAAGCGTCTGCAGGGCTTCAATGTGCTGCATCCCATGGGCTTTGATGCCTACGGTTTGCCGGCAGAGCAGTATGCTATCCAAACAGGCACGCATCCCGAAGTGACCACAGCGAAGAACATAGCCCGTTATCGCGAGCAGTTGTC
>ONXE01000172.1 GCA_900321775.1 uncultured Bacteroidales bacterium | reverse complement strand
GAAAGGCCCTTCGGGAAAAACACCCTTTGCGCCCAACAAGCCGGTAGTCAGCGTTCGGGAATGAGAGAAGATTCGGTCTCCGTGAATGGACAAAGCCTCGCCGTCATCCAACACTTTGTGCATCTCGAAAATATGACTTCCGTCCGCTTCCACAGGCAGAAAACTCAGGCGATTTTCGGCAAAAAGGCGCTCACGTTCTCTGTTTACGGTTTGCGTATCGCCCAGGTAGATGAGGATATGCAGGGGCTTCAGGGAGTGGATACTATAGCCCGCAAGTTCCTGATTACCAACGTGCGAAGAGAGAATGATAAAACCTTGTTTGCCGTTCTGCAGGCGGTCCATCGCGCCGGTTGGGTCATCTGTGCGTATGTCGAAATGTTGCCCGGCATAAGCCGCGAAACGGTCCAGAACCACGTGACTCATGGCGTAGAACTGACGCCAAAGGGCAAGGCAAGCGGCGAGAGGACGCTTCCCCCAACGCCTGCGCCAGTAGTGCCAAGAGGCGAGACGCTCGGTTCTCATGCACAAAATAGAGCCGAGTACCCAGAAAAACGTGAGGGGAAAAATAAGGCGCGTATCGACATGCCGGAACCATCGAATGAGCGTTTCCTGCATGCCTTGCGTGCCACCGGTTTTCCCGCGCCAAGTCTTATTTTGCCGGGTGTTCTGCATCGGTTGCTCTACTATATGTCTCGGCAAAACGTTCCGTCAGCGTGGTTCGGGAGAAACCTCCATCGTTGTAGATAGTTTGCATCGTGAGTCTCCGCGTCAAATCACTGAAGAGAACCACACATAGATTTGCCAGGTCTTCCGCCGTAGCATTCCCGAGCGGACTGAGTTCATCCGTCAGACGGTAGAAATAGCTCATTCGGTCAAACCCGGCACTTGCGCGTGTGGGTGTAGGCGATTGCGATACTGCATTGATTCTCACATGTTTGCGCTCACCGTAGATACGTCCGAAACTGCGGACTATAGACTCCAACATCGCCTTGGCGTCGGCCATATCGTTGTAGCCTAAGACGCTCCGCTCGGACGCAATATAGGTCAGCGTAACAACTGATCCGCCCTCGGCAATTGCGTCCATCCGCAAGGCTGTCTGAAGCAGTTTGTGCAACGACAACGCTGAGGCATCCAGCGTTTGGAGGAAGTATTGGTAACTGGCTTCTTCGTAGGACTTGTGGCGACGCAGGTTCTGCGACTGTGCCACGGCGTGCAGGACGAAGTCGATTTGGCCGCCCAGCAACTGTTGCGCTTCCGTGAGAAGATGCTCCAGATCGTCGATGTTCGTGGCGTCACAAGCAATCAGCGGCAGGTTGCGTGATGCGGCAAGACGCGCTATCTCGCCCAATTCTATGGCCATTTTGGTATTGGTTAGCACAATTTTGGCCCCATTGTCGATGCAAGCCTGCGCCGTAGCCCACGCCAAAGAGCGCTCATCCACGGCTCCAAAAACGAGTCCACGTTTGTTATGTAAAAGAGGTGTGTGCATTGTATCTTTTCACTTCAAACTACGTTTGAGGGTGCAAAGGTAACACTTTTTTCTGACATATGCAAGAGTTTTGCAAGAAAAATGTAAATTCCGTAAGGATTTACACCATTTTGCGCCGCAAAGACTGGCTTTGTGACCATCGGTCATGAAGAAGAGTTTTGCAAGAAAAATGCACACAACGCAGCATATCGTGCGATTTTTGCCCTGAAAGGGCACGAAAAAAGGAGAGTGCATATGCACTCCCCTTGGGATGAAGTAATATTCGTCGCTTTCTGCAAGTAATCGCAATGTCGCGGAAACCGCTGATTACGCTTCGTCGCTTGGGCGACAGCCCCTTCTGTGAGCAGGCTTGGGAAAAATTTACTTCATAACTACCTTACGTACAACGGTCTTTCCCTGTACCTTCGCGTAAAGCATATAATTGCCACGATTCTCAATTTCGAACTGAGCAATTTTTCCTTGTTCCTTGTTCAATAATTTACCGTTACTGGTGTACAACCGAGCTTCTGTCATCTCGGGCGATGTAACCACGAGGGTGTTTTCGCGGAAGCGAACTCTAAAGGACTCATTAGTATTGTGGGTTCTTGCAATTGCAACGTTCTGACTTCCTGCCAAAATACTGAGAACAGTAAACAGACTTAAAACTACTTTTTTCATTTTTTAATCTCCTTTCTGCATGGCGTTTGTTTTACCATGCCCTGTTTTTCTCAGTAGACCCGCCCCGTAACGGAGCGGGTCTAGAGCCAAACAATCTTTTTTTGTACCTCCGCCTCCACACTAGGAGACGTTAAGCGGTACTTTAATACCTTAAAATAATAACCAAAACACAACTTCCTTTTCAGAAAGCGATGCAAAGGTATAGCTATTTTTTGATATATGCAAGAAAAATCGTAAAAAAATCGCTACTTTCTTAACAAAATGCACTAAATTCTTAAATTTACGTTACAAAAGTAGTGCAAAACAGGTACAATTTGGGTGATTTTGCGCAAAGTAGTAACCCCCATTTTGCTATTTCAGAAATTACAAAATTTGGACTTTTGCATGCAAAACCGTGTTTTCCACATACACGGTGAAGATATAGAAACCCGGTGCCAGTGACACGGGCAGCGTGAATTCGGGAGCAGGAATAGCTCCATATGTGACCAGAAAACCGGAGAGGGTGTGCACGATATAGTATCCGCCGAGGGCACTGCGGATAAGAGGCGTTCCGTGTTCTACCGTGATGGTCATGTCGGCAGCACTGGCGTCGGGTATGCGGTCATCGATGACGCTGTCACCGAGTTTGAGTCCCACGAGAACAGGGTCGTGGTCGGAGCAGCGGAACATGGTTTGGTCGGAAGACTTGTCGTAGGTAAAGGAGTCGGACTCGTCGGAGTTGATATGCCACGCAGCCATACCTGTTACTTGCGACCGGAGCGTGGCATTACATAGCGCATGATCCAGATATCCGGCTTCGCCGCGGAAAGTGTAACTGTAGGACGAGTCCGCATGAAAATAGCGATGAAGGTCCGTCATACCGGCATCTGTGAGCACACGGATGGGGTCCTCTTTGGCGTAGGCGTTGAGGTCGCCCATGATAAGAATATCCTCGTCGCCGTAGTAACTGCGGTTGGAGTTGTAGTATGAGATCACCGACTCGGCCTCGATGACGCGAGAGTGATTGTAGATACCTTGTCCGTCGCCCTGATCCGCATCCGCTCCGGTGCCGGAACCGCTTTTGGCCTTGAAGTGGTTGATGGAGAAGATAAAACGCTCACCGGAAGAAATCAGGTCAAACGCCTGCAGTTTCTTGCGATTGGCAACGCCTGTATTGTTGTTCTTAAGCGAACCGTGAGGTCGGACCACATCCGAGCAATAGACATATCCGCTCTTGGTGTAGCTGCCGCTGGGCGAACCTCCGTCGTTAATCCAGGTGTAATGTCGGCCCGTAGCAGCAGTGAGCGACTCGGCAAGTTTGCGCAGCGCACTCTGTCCTTGCTCCACCTCCATAAAACCATATATATCTGCGCGTATGCGCGCGAGAGCATCCATTATCTTTGCATGTTGGCGAGCCGATTGTGCGGCGTTGTCCGGACCATAGCCGGTGCCGAGGTTCTCCACCAGATAGTACTCGCAGTTGAGCGCACAAACAAGCAGATTGTGGGTGTCGAGCATATCCACAGAAGGCACTTTCTTCAGGTCTTCACGTGTGCCGTAGAGCGATGAATGGCTGACGTAGGTTAGCGACGAAGTGGAGTTGACATACACCGTCAAACCGGTGAACACCTCTCCCATGCGATGGTAGTCGGCCAAACCGCTCAATGTCACGTGAGAATGCGCATTCAGGGTGAGGAGGTTGTAGTAAGCC
>ONXE01000169.1 GCA_900321775.1 uncultured Bacteroidales bacterium | reverse complement strand
AGGGACGCAATGAGGGTTATGAAAATCAAAGAAAGCGGTATCTTTGCCACAAAATTGAAGTAACAGACAATGTCCAAACTCAATACCGCATTGCTCTTTCGCTCCTATATCTGGTTGACGGAAACCATTTATTCAGCCGGTTACATCACTCGTCAGGAGATTGATGACAAATGGGCGCGCAACACGACGCTCAATCATCACAACGAAAGCCATATTCCCGAGCGCACCTTTCATAACTGGAAAAATGCTATTCAGGATCTGTTTCAGATCGTTATTGCTTGTGATCGCTCGCGTGGTAGCGCGTACTACATTGAGAACAAAGACGACCTGAAGCACGATGACGTTCGTGCGTGGATGCTGAACACGTTTGCCGTCAACACGCTTGTCAGCGAAAGCCGGGATCTTAATCGGCAGATCTTGTTCGAGAAGATTCCTTCCGGGCAGCATTTTCTGGCACCGATCATTGAGGCGATGAGGGATAAGGTGGTACTCAAGATGACCTATCAGAGTTTCAGCAAGTCGCATTCTGCTACTTTTACCGTCAAACCGTATTGTGTTAAAGTGTATAGGCAACGCTGGTATATGTTAGGCAAGTCTGAAGTCTCTGAACTTCGGATGTATGCGTTGGACCGCATCGTAGAGCTACAACCGACCGGCAAACATTACAGGTTGCCTGCAAACTTTGACGCCGAGGCGTATTTCGCCCATTTGGTCGGAGTAAGTGATGTAAAAAACAAGCCGGAGTTTGTTTCCGTCCGCGTCAATAAGCATCAAGCCGATTATCTGCGCACTTTGCCTATCCACGATTCACAACACGAAGAAGAAAGGAATAAGGACTATTCTATATTCCGGTATTTTGTAGTACCAAATTTTGAGTTTGTGCAAGAACTTCGCGCACAAGGCTCGGCTCTGCAAGTTTTGAAGCCCAAATGGCTTGCCGACCGAATGAAGAAAGAAAGCAAAAAAGTTACCGCGCTATATGAAGATGAACAACGCAAATAGTGAATTGTATTCTTTAGATATCGACTGCCAATTATTGGCAATCGAAAATTTAAAGTGGTTACCATGGGTTGGCAATGAGTATTTTGATAGCGAGCGCCGCATATTGATTGTCGGCGAGTCGCACTATCTGACAGGCTCGAAATCCAATCGGTTAGAAGCTGAGAAGCTGAATTTTACCCTCAATGTAATACAAACTTTCTGCATTGATCACAGGGAACTACAACCCACTTTTGACAATCTCAACCGATGCTTGTTCGGCAAGAAGAACCCGAAGAAAAAAGTGCGCACGGAAATGTGGAAACAACTTGCGTTTTATAACTTCGTTCAACGTCCCATGGAGTCAATTGATGAGCGTCCGACAAATGAGGATTTGAAGACAGGCTGGAAAGTATTTGCCGAACTAATTAAGATTTTGAAGCCGACACATTGCATTTTCATTGGCTTTGCTGCAGCGGATAGTAGCAGTAAACAGTATAAATGCAATCATAGCAAAGAGAAAGTCGGCAGATCTGCTGCGCGCCTCTTTTCCGTCAAGTTAGATGAGCAAACTATAATTCAGTGCATAGCTATCAAACATACTTCGCAGTATTTTTCTTGGGAAAAGTGGCATGATTTATTAACAAACAAAAATTTTCTTACCAGACTGCAATAATTTGGCAGTTTGGAATTGTAATTTTGCAGCGTGATTGAACAAGTCACGCTGTAACTTTATTATTAACGTAATAGTCTTAATGCATTATGGGTAAATTTGAGAGAATCGCAAACAAGATATGTGACCTGTTCGGGGTTACTGCAACCGACGACCAATCAGGAGAGTCTTCGTCATCGGATATAGAAGAAACAGAAATATAATCATTTAAACTTTATAATATGGAAACTTCGTATAATAATGCAGACATCAGACATGTCGAGCAGGAAATCTTGAAAATCAGTACGAGCAAAACGCCAAAAGACACGGAACAAGTGAAGACTCTGCTTCGCCTGCGTAAGTCTATGATTGACAGTCGGGCGCGTGCATATGAGAAAGAATTTCTTCCTGTAATCAAGGAATTTAACTTGGCTACCGAGCGCGCACTCAAAGATTTGTATGATGTGGCTCATCGTTACTATGAGTACATGGCAACCTTTGATTACGGAATCCAATTGGTAGCGCGATTACACTTTACAAGCACCTACCCTCACCTGCATCCCTTTCAATCTACCGACCGATTCCGGATATGGAAAGCATTGCTTGAGTATGGATGGAACCCGCTGTTTCAGGCAGGATTAACAGAAGTACCTTTATTGTTTCCCTATGATGTCAATAAGTCTTTCCCGCTGTTTGCCGGCACGTATGAGCAGACACAACTCGCATACTGGCGAGGCGGAGGATTTTTTGCGGATGCGCAGGACGATGAGATGGAAAGTTATCGTTTTAATAGCGTGTTCTATCATTTGGCGGAGCATACCTGTTTTGCCCTGACTGACTTCATCTATGTGCGTGATTTCGAGCCATCCATCGACATCCATTGGGGAGAGCAAAAGTCCTATTCGCGGTTGGGATAGTAATTTGGCACGGTATTTGTTCTCATAGCCGAGGATAAAAACTCGGCTGTATGAAACACTTCTTTTGGGCACTCAAAGTGCTGTTGGTATTGGTTGCAGCACTATCTTATTTCTGCATGATAAAAGTGCTGTATTGCGGTTGTTGGGCATGCAATACGTGCATCGTAATCGGCGTTCTGGCAACGCTTCTCGGATTGTACGACCGCTATAAAGAATTCTGTGCCTTGTGATACCTTCCTGCCGTACTGCCATAACCGCTCTGTTGCTGCTTCTTTTGCTGCCCTTGGCAGCGAAGAAACGGCAGCCTGTGCCCGATTCATTGCAGACGCTCACTTTTGAGGTGAACGGTGTGCCTATTCTAATGCAGCGAGTGGAAGGCGGTTCGTTTGTGATGGGTGCTACGCCCGACCAGCACGACCCGGACACCTATACCGACAAGCCTGCGCACCTCGTTTTTCTCTCCCCTTACTATATGGCGACTACCGAAGTCACCAACCGTCTCTGGCGCGCCGTGATGAACGAACGCGAGATGCTCAACCTGTCAGGCTATCCCGAACATCCTGTCTCTTTCGTATCCTGGCTTGAAGCACAAGAGTTCATACGGCGGTTGGACAGTATAACAGGTATGCCGTTTCGGCTTCCCACCGAAGCAGAATGGGAGTTTGCGGCGAGAGGAGGTGAGCAAAGCAAACATTTCCGTTTTGCAGGATCGAACGAAGCGGATACTGTGGGGTGGCTCTTTCCTGTTGCCGGACAATGGACGCACCCGGTGGCAAGCAAACAACCCAACGAACTCGGGCTGTACGACATGACAGGCAATGTAGCCGAATGGTGTCAGGATATATACGGACCGTATGAGTTGTCCACACGCCCGGATCCTTGCGGAGCAGACACCGGTTCTTACCGAACCGTACGCGGTGGCAGTTATGACAACTGTATTGCCAACAGCCATCTGTCAGTGCGAAGTTGGTACACGCCGGAAACATCCGTTGGATATATAGGTTTTCGCGTGGCTTTGACACTACCGGATGATCCGATGAGACAGACCATTCCCGAAGAGCCCGAACTCACCCGGAAGATTCGAATCAAAGGGCGCAGACTGAATTTTGCCCTTGTGCCGGGCGATGTTCCCTACTATATCTCCGAGGAAGTGAGTGCCTCGCTCTGGAAAAAAGTCACAGGCTCCGAACCGCCGGACAAAGAACATGGTATAGCCATCGGCATGTCGCAACAAGAACGTATCCGCTTTGCAGAACTAAGCAGCCGCTCAGCCGACCAACCGCTCTCCGTTGCCACGTTGGCAGAAACAGA
>ONXE01000045.1 GCA_900321775.1 uncultured Bacteroidales bacterium | reverse complement strand
CTTGGCAGGTACGATTGACCATTGCCTCTCTTACAACACCGCTGGTTTCTACGATGGCCCGACTGTTACGGCTTGCATCACCGGCGATCCGCTCTTCGTTAACCCTTCTCTTGGCGACCTCACCCTCGGCGAAGGCTCTCCTGCTCTCACGGCTGCGGCTGATGGAAGCGCTATCGGTGACCCGCGCTGGTTCCCCACACAAGGGCTGCCGTATATGGCTATCCTCGGCGAGTGGAACGGCTACACCGGCAACGAACTCATTCCGGATTCGGCTGAACTGACAGCCAGCTGCACCGTACATCTGGACATGAATCAGAACAACGGTTACGGATTCAAAGTGCAGGTTGGCACTGTGGCTTACATCATCAACTATGTTGGCGGCAAGTACACCTTCAACCGCAACAGAACCAGCGCAAGCGGAATAGAGGATGTAGCAGGCGAAAATACGTTCTGGCTCGAGATTGATATGGAAGGCGATTACACCTTCACCTGGACCATCGCTGAGAAGAAACTCGACATCTCCTTCCCCGTGATGCCTACCATTACCGTGTATTTCGTGAACGATAGGGGCTGGGAGAACGTGTATGCATATGCTTGGGATCCGCAGATTGTTGCCTGGCCGGGCGAGCCGATGACGCTTACCAACACCGAGTTCATCTTTCCTATCTATGCCTACGAGTTGCCGATTAACCGCCAGAACATCATCTTCAATGACGGTAACAGCGGCGCGTCAACGCGGAAACGCCGTACTGTTTCAAGAACCTTTGGTACGCTTCTACCGACGACATGCCTACCTCTCTTCAGAACGTCACCGACGAACCCCAGGCGCAGAAGTTCATCCGCGACGGCAAGGTCCTCATCCGTGTCAACGGCGAAACCTATACTGTCTTGGGAACAATGGTTAAATAAGGCTGTTTTTATCACTACGGCTGCAGCTTTTGTTGGTTGCAGCCGTATGTGATGTTATAATAAAGCCTTTCGGACCGCATTTGTTCGAAACGTTACGAAATACATTTTGAAACAATCACCTCTTTCGTAACATGCTGAAAATGGGTAAATTATGACATTTGTTCCGAAAATATGTTGTATAGCATATTTTTGAGTTGTTCTTTTTTGCGCAAAAAGCAGTAATTTTGCGGTCGCAATGGTTCCAAACGCCATCGCACTTAATATGTAATATTAAAAAACATAATATTAATCAAAAACACAATGATTATGAAAAAAATCTTTACTTTTATTGCTGCAATGCTGGTAGCATTCGCAGTTAATGCTGACCCTGTCGTTCTTCCTGCAACGCTGGATGTCAACAACGTAAGTTTCCGTTCCGATAACTTGCCGGACTTCGTGATAGCAGACGGGCAAGACTATGCCGGAACATACCTCGACATGGGTGCTCATGACAGTTCTAACGACACCGCCCTCTATGCAGGGTGGGATGTAACGATTCAACCGATTAAGTACAATGTCTCTGTGGATGTTTATAACACAAACAGTTGGACCATAGAAATCTTCCTCCTCAACCAATCTGATCAAGTGGTTAAATCACTTAGTTACCACGGCCATTCTGGCGATAAGGGACAATTTGCTGCCGGTTCCATAGATATGAGTGATTTGACGGCAGGCAACTACAAGGTTCGTGCACACGCTGCTATTGCATGGTCGGCGATGAAACTCAAAGATATCATCTTCGTGGCTGATTATTCAGGCGTTTCTGTTGACTTGCCAGGTACATTGGAGCCGGCTTATGCAGAATTGTCTTCCGGAGCTTCGGTGGTAAATAACGCTATTGCTTTTACCCCTTCTACAGCCAATAGCGAATATGCTACTTGGAACGTAAGTTTTGCAGCAGCAGGCAACTACAAGGTTACCATTGACTATACTGCTTCAAATGGTCACACTTATGGCGTAGCACTCCTCTCTGCTGATGGCGCGACTCAAATCGGTGCAGTGGCAGAAGCTCAGGCTTGGGATACAGGTGTTAAAGAACTCGGATCTATCACTGTACCCGCTGCTGGTAATTATAAAGTGAAACTCACTAATGCCACACAATGGTCAGAAGCTGTGCTCAATAGCATTACTTTGGCTCCGATGGTTTGTACCGTTGCAGGTGATGAAGAGTTGTGTGGTATTGATTGGGCGAACAATGATCCTCAAAACGATATGACATATTTCGAAGGAGTATATAGGTGGACAAGTGGTCCTGTGTATTATGATGGTACGTCCACGTGGGAATTTAAGGTTTGCAAAGATCATACCTGGACAGCTTTCCCGAATGATAATTATGAACTAAAGCCCGATTGGAAAATGACAAGCGGCGCAGGCTACTACAATGTAGAAATTGTTTACACTTCTGTCCCTGAGGCGATAAATGTTATAGCAACCTACCTCTATCCGAAGGTTGAATTGCTGGGTAACTTTACGAACTGGGGAACTAACCCTCTCGTGATGTTAAACGACATTAACAACGAATACTGCATGGCACAGGCTGAGTTTGATAATCCAGGTATCTATGAATACCGCATTCGTATCAATGATGCATCTAATTGGAAGGGTAATACAGGTGTCATGGATCGCGCTAATTGCACCGGTTGGGATATGGATGCAGACCATAACTGTGGAATCAAGATTGACATCCCGGGCCTCTATGAGTTCAAATATGACTTTGCTTCCGAGCAGATGTCGGTTACTTATGCTGAGTCGTTTACTCGCGTTAACAATGACGGACACTATCAGACTCTTTGCGCTCCGTTTAATGCAAGCATAACCAATGCTACCGTTTACGAAGTAACCGCAGCAAGCGCTGGTGGCGTTACGATTAACGCTATTGATCCTGCCATGTTGGTAGCAGGTAAGTCGTATATCGTTAAGCCGACTGCTGATATGGTTATCACTAAGGTTGGTGATGGTGTTGTAGGCGATCCTATTCTCCCGATATCTCAAGGAACAGGTCTTTATGGTGTACTTAGCGAAAGCTACACTTACGTGTATAACAGTGAACCTACTTGGAAGAATGTCTTTGTTCTTCAGGATGATGACATGTTCCATCAGGTTATTGCAGGTGGTTCGGCCACAATCACTTCTACTCGCGCATACCTCCATATCGCAGGTGATGAACTTGTTCCCAATCAGGGTGCTCCTGGTATCCGTATCATCGAGAACGCTACCAACATCCAGAACGTCGAGGGCAACGAGACTGCAGTTAAGTTCATCGAGAACGGCCAACTCTTCATCAAGAAGAACGGCGTTGTTTACGATGCCGTTGGTACTATTGTTAAATAAAGACAATTTGTAATTATGAATTAATGATGTTGAACTTTTTAAATTTGAGAAATATGAAAGCATATAATAAAGCAGAATTGCAGATTGTTCGTATGAACAACAACGATATTGTTACCACCAGTATTCAAATGGGTTCGCCGATTAACACTCCCGGTGCAGTTGCTAACGCACCCGAGCGTCGTAAGAGCATTTGGGACTAATCATTTCGTTGAGAAATTCTTTCAAACTGGCAGCGGGCTTATGGCTCGCTGCTTTTTTTGTGGTCGTAACCGCAAATTTCCCGCCTTTGTTCCAGATAAAACCACTTTTTGCGGTAAAAAGTTGCACTAACCGTCCGAAAAATGCACTTTTTGTTGCAAAATGTTTGGTCATGTCAAAAAAAAGCACTACCTTTGCCGCCCAATTAAAATGAAAGTGTATGTGTCAAGTTTTAGAAAGGACATCACGTAGTGTAGTCGTTCGAATGGCTTCACGCCGTTGGAATAGACTGATGGAATTGGAGCATGCGTATCGTGTCGCAATGGCTGTAACGCGTGCTAAAAAGGAGTGTGAAAACGCCCAATCTATGACCGTGGAAGAAGCTCTGCAATTCATTCAAATGGACAGGGTTTCCTAACGTATACAACAAACAACAAAATATTATCAAAAAAACACAATTAAAAGTATGAAAAAAATCTATTTAACAATTCTTCTTGCCCTCGCGGCAAGCGTGGGAATGAGTTGGGCAACAACCAATTCTATTACCATCAATGAATCATCACACGGATCGGTCGTTGCGTCTTCCAGTTCGGCTGCTGCCGGAGAAACCATCACGCTTACCGCTACGCCTGATGATGGCTATCAACTCAAAAGCATCAGCGGAGTGTATGCAGCCCAAGCCACCTCAAGCGAAACTCTCAATTCTGTGAATGCACAAACAACTGTTACAGGCACGAAATTCCAATGCGTAGGAACTATCGGAGCGAATAACTACGGTTGGCGTGTATATAATCCTGGAACAGCTAATACGCTTACTGTTTCATCTAAAGACGGGACAACCCTCATAAATAAAATTGAATTCACTTCAACGTGGGGTACTTCTAGAACAAATAACATGCTTTCAGTTTCGGAAGGTACATTATCTTTTGATGGAAATAATCCTTCTTCGAAAGTTACTATCAACGATATCAATGCTACTTCAGTAACAATAAGCGGTTCGGGAAACAATGCCGGAAAAACGTGGTGCATTAAGTCCGTAAAGGTTTACTATACAGCTACTATAGAAAACGAATTAGAAATCTCGGACACTGAAAACGCTAACGTAAAAACCTTTACAATGGTGGATAGCGAAGTGACAATAAGTGCCGAGTTTGAACCTAATGTTTACACTGTTGCCGGCAGTTCGACGGCTGTCTTTGGTAGCGCATGGGATACTGATAACGAAGCTAACAACATGGTTTTGAATGCCGGTGTTTACACACTCACAAAAGAGGATGTTACACTCCCTGTTGGAACAATTGAATTTAAGGTTGTGACTAACCATGCTTGGAGTCCTTCTTATCCGGCTAGTAACTATGAGTTGAATATTTCGGAGGCTGGCATATATGACATTGAAATTTCCTTCGATCTCAGTCAAGGTAATAACGGTGTTAGCGCAGTAGCCACAAAGGTTGGGGAGGCTGTTGTTATACCGACCGTTTCTATTGCAGGCGAATTCAACTCTTGGAGTACAAGTGCCAATGTTTTGAGTGATGATGGCACCAATCATCTCACTTGTTCCGGTACAATCTCTTTGACGCCAGGCTGGTATGACTTCAAGGTTGTTCGCGATGGTTCGTGGCTTTCTGTCGGTCCTGGTGAGTTCGACGAAGGAGATAAACATCAAATGAGCAGACGCTACACCACTAAGGAAGGACTTACTACTGGCCGCAAGAACTTCCTTCTTCTAGTAGACATTGCTGGTGATTATGAGTTTGTGTTCACTTATGCAACCAATGATTTGGTGATTAGCGTACCTAACTTTGTTCGTGCTGCTGCCAATACCCACTATCAGAGCCTCTGCACTCCGTTTGACGCAACTATTGATGGCGCTACGGCATATACCGTAGGCGCTGCAAGTGAAAGTGGGGTCACCCTTAATCCGGTTGTTGGAAATCTGGAAGCCGGTCACTCTTATATCATCAAACCGGCTGCAGTTGGTACAATTACTGTTAACTTCGTTGCAGAAGGTTCAATTACTACTACTCCGGTTCAGCCGAACGGCACCGGTTTACGTGGTCAGCTCGTGGGAAACTATACGTATGTTTACAATAACGAGCCGACATGGAAGAATATCTTCGTTCTGCTTGATGACGACATGTTCCACCAGGTCGTAGCGGACGGTTCGGTAACCATCACTCCGACCCACGCTTATTTGCATATCGAAGGTCAGGAGATTGTTCCCAACCAGGGAGCTCCTGGTATTCGCATCATTGAGACCGCCACGAACATCGAGAATATCGAGGGCAACGAGACTGCAGTTAAGTTCATCGAGAACGGCAAACTCTTCATCAAGAAGAACGGCGTTGTTTACGATGCAGTTGGTACTGTTGTTAAGTAATCAGAGCAATGTGTAATTAACTGAATGTGTAATCTTTTTAAATGATTGTAATTATGAAGAAATATATTGATGCAGAATTGCAGATTGTTCGCATGAACAACAACGATATTGTTACCACCAGTGTAGGTATGGGTTCTCCTATCAACACTTCAGGTAATGTGGCTAATGCTCCCGAGCGTCGTAAGAGCATTTGGGACTGATTCGCTTTGACGATAAATAATGCAAGCGGGGCTTCGGCTCCGCTTGTTTTTTGTCCTCACTACCCCACAAAAAAATCTCGCGAAGGTTCCTCCGCGAGATAATTTTCCATTTTCCATTTTCAATTTTCCATTTGTATGTGTCCAACGTAGGCGGTATTTAATTCGGAAGTCCGTTCTGCAGGAAATCGAATAGGCCTACATAGGTAATCCCGTTGTCATCAGTGTAGGTTGCAATATCATCACCTAATACCACAATCTTACGGAAACTATCATCTATGCGTTTCAGCGATTGCAACTCTTGTTCTCGCTTTTCATCCGTGTCTATGCGATAAGCCGACTGAACGTAGTACTTCTGCATGCCATTGGTTGCGATAAAATCCACCTCATACTGTTTGTTCACCTGTTTGCCTCCTTCCATCACACGTGCTTCTACTACGCCTATATCCACCAAGTATCCCCATAGGCGCAAGTGATTGTAGATGATGTTTTCCATGATGTGAGTAATCTCTTGCTGGCGAAAATTCAGTCTGGCGTTCCTAAGACCCACATCCGTGGCATAGTACTTACGTAGCGTCTCAAAATACCGTTTCCCGCGAATGTCATAGCGCGAAGCTCCCTCAAAAAGGAATGCATCTACCAGATACTGAATATACGTATTTACCGTCTCCCTGTCCACCTTTACCTTCATCACCGACTGAATAGTGTTACTCAAGTTGGTAGGATTGGTTATCGTGCTGACGGTAGAACATAACACATCTGCCAGAGCATTTAGCGCGGGCTCGTTCCTCAGATGATATCGGTCTATGATGTCGGATAAGTACGTCTTTTGCCAAAGGCGTTGCAGGTAATTGGCTTTTTGCTCTGGAGTGCGATGGTTGCGCAGGCCTGGAAGTCCACCGTACGTATAGTATTCTTTCCATAACTCAGACTTCTGCTCGACCCTCCCTTCGCAGAACTCTTTGAACGACAGCGGATACACGTGTATCTCGTCACCTCTTCCACGGAAGATGGTGTTGATGTCGCTGCTGAGGAAATGGCTATTGCTGCCCGTGATATATACATCCACGTTGGGCTTGTTGTTCAATCCGTTAATCAGACGCTCGAAACCTTCCACTTCCTGCACTTCATCCAGCATTACATAATAATTAGCTTCCCCATCCGTGATACGCTCATACAGGTATTGCTTCAAAGCCTGTGCATCTAACAAATCGGTTTGCCCTTCTTCGTCATCCAAATCAAACGACAAATGGATGATGTGTGATGCCGGCACTCCGGATTCAATCAGATAATTGTAAAAGATGTGACTTAGCAGCCATGATTTTCCGGATCGCCTTGGACCGGTGATAATCTTCACCTCATTGTTGTCCATACGATCAATCAGTTGCTGCAGATACTGTTCACGTTTGATGTATTCCATACTTTTTTTTCTTTTTGCGGCTGCAAAGTTACTGCTTTTTTTTGACTTTTCCAAATTTTACGCCGCATTTTCCTACTAATTTGCACCTTTTTGCGGTATAATGCGTCACTTTACACCGCATTTTGTTACTAATTTGCACCTTTTTGCGGTCTAACAGGCCTCCTTACACCGCATCTTCCTACTAACTTGCACCAATCTGCGGTCTAACTAAACCCCACAAAAAAATCTCGCGAAGTCTCCTCCGCGAGATAATTTTCCATTTTCCATTTTCAATTGTCCATTTGTATGTGTCCACCGTAGGGGGTAGCAAGAAGTATGCAAGGCGGTTGCTAAAATATATGGATACTTTTGCGAGTTTGTAACTATTTTACGTCTCTCGACTTTTGATTTTTGACCTTTGACTTTTGACCTTTGACCTTTGACCTTTCTTTCCTCCGGACGATCACTCCGTGTGGACCTTTGATCGGCTCATCCGGGGGCCGCTTACACCAACTTCACTTCCACGCCGGCGGCCTTAAGTTTGGACACCAGCCCATTGGGGATGGCGTGGTCGGTGACGATGCAGTCTATCTCGTTGGCATCGGCGATGTGGACGAAACTGCGCTTGTTGAACTTGGACGAGTCAAACACGGCAATCACTTTGTCCGCCTGCTGAATCATGATTTGGTTGAGCAGCGCTTCCTCCATGCTCGGCGTAGAGATACCGTTCTCTATACTGAACGAATCCACTCCCAGAAACAGCTTGTAGCGGCTGAAGTTACGCAGCACCGTCAGTGCCAGCGGGCCTACCGTGGAGTGGCTGTTCACGCGCACATTGCCTCCCAGCAACACCACGTCGAAACGCTTGTAGTTCATCAGTTCCGTGGCTATGTTCATTGCGTTGGTGATGATATGCAGGTTGTGGAAACTGTCCAGGTGCCGAGCCACTTCAAGCGTAGTCGTGCCGGAGTCGAACATCACAAAATCGCCATCCTTGATCATCTTGGCAGCCTCTTCGCCAATGCGCTCCTTCTCACGGAAATTGAACATCTGCTTCTTAGAGATGGCTACGTCCTCGTTGGGGTTCTCCACGGGCTTACGCATGGCTCCGCCACGGGTACGCACCAACAGGTTGCGGCCTTGCAGAATAGTCAGATCCTTTCGAATCGTAACTTCCGAGATACCGGTTTCGCGACTTAGTTCCGTAACCAGAACTTCCTCTTTGGTCTCCAACTGACGCAGGATAAGTGCTCTGCGTTCCTTTGCCGATGACGAATTCATATCACTCCTTAATATATAATAATACTATATGATGGCCAATTTCGAAGTCGGTTTCGAAATCGGCTGCAAAGTTACGAATAAATTTCGATATATGCAAGACTTTTAGTAAAAAAATGTAATATTTGCCGAAAAATGTGTATTTTTTGACTTTTTTTCGAAACATATCGAAACATAGAATAAAGGTCTTTTCGGTTTCTTAATGTGCTGAAAAACAGTAACATATGTAATAATTGCGCACTTTCGTGCTTAATAGCACCCTTTTTTCTTGTCGTTATTTGAAAAAAAAGTAGTAACTTTGCAGCCGAAATAATGAGCCAAAGACCTAATTGTGCACCTATGCCAAGGCCGTCGGAGGCACCAACACACAACATAACATGAAGAAGCAGTTCATACTTTTGGTATCGGCCCTTTTCGTGATGGCCGCATGTAACACGCCCAAAACGGACCAGGCATCCAATGCCGATAAGGTCCTGGTTAAGGATTATTTCCCTACAGTAGTTAACAACATCCCCGTGACGAATGTCGAGAAAGCCAAATTCCCGATTATCGACATGCACTCGCATGACTATGCAGAGAGCGCAGAGGATATCAAGGAGTGGATCAACGTGATGGACTCGGTAGGCGTACTGCACACCGCTATCATGCATTGCTCGTGGATTGGTCGCCCGTTTGAAGAAGTGGTAGAGGCATACGCTCCTTACAAGGACCGTTTCCGTCTGTGGTGCTGCTTTGACTATACCGACATCGACACTCCCGAAGGTTTGGCTAAGTCGATTGAGACCCTGGAGCGTTATCATCAGATGGGCGCTGTGGGCGTAGGCGAGCTTGGTGACAAAGGCGAGGGCGACCTCTATGCACGTCCCGTGGAAGGCAAGGATATCCACATCGATGACCCGCGCATCAAGCCTCTTATCGAGAAATGCGGTGAGCTGAAGATGCCGATCAGCATCCATATCGCTGAGCCTATCTGGATGTACTTGCCGATGGATGAGACCAACGACGGTCTGCCTAACGGCGCTGCATGGCACGTAGATACCACCAACTGCCTGGGCTACAACGGACTGATGACTACCTTTGAGAACGCAGTTCGCGAGAACCCCAACACCATCTTCATCGCTTGTCACTACCTGAACATGTCGCATGACTGGGCGCGCCTGGGTGCGATGCTGGACAAGTATCCCAATATGTATGTTGACATCGCTGCACGCGTGGCTGAGGCTGCTCATACCCCGCGCGCGACACGCGAGTTCCTTATTAAATATCAAGACCGCGTACTCTTCGGTACCGATAATGGTATGGAACCGAAAATGTATCGCACGATTTTCCGCGTGCTCGAGACCAACGACGAGCATTTCTATTGCGAAGATCTCTACTACCACTGGGCTCTCTCCGGATTCAACCTTCCTGACGAGGTGCTGCAGAAGATCTACCACGACAACGCTGAGCGTATCCTGAACGAGTATAAATAAGGTCGATATATCGCCATCTCGTCATATCGTCATATCGAAAAAACCGATAAGCAATGAAACGACTCTCTTACATAGTTCTCGCTGTGGCGGCGCTTCTCAGCGGTTGCGCGCAAAAGCCGCAAACCGAGCAACTCATCTGCGCCGAAGCGGAGATGCAGGCTTTCCCGTTCAACAAGAACGGCATGCATGTGGTTAAGATTCAGACTGTTACGCCTGTTGAAGGAGTAGAGGGACTGGAGGTTATTGAGACCAGTTTCGTCAATCAGGGCAAGCCTGTAACAGTCAAAGCTTACGAGCTGTGCCGCACCTCCATCACCCCCGCGGATACTGTTGTTTGGTCGCTCCAGCCGAGCAGCACCAACGCACGTATGGACTGGGTTCTCCCTGTTACCGAGGGTTTCCAGAAGCAGAACTACCTGGGTATGAATAACAGCGACTACGGCGGAGGTATTCCTGTTGTGGACCTCTGGCAGCGCGACGGCGGTGTGGCTATCGGCCTCTTCGAACCCGTTCTCCGCATGATATCCATGCCGGTAGAGTGGAAACGCTATGACAACAAAGTCACCATGGCGCTTCGCTACGATCTGCCCAAGCCCGTGGTGCTCGAGCAGGGTGATACTCTCCATTGCTACAAAGCGTTCCGTTACACCCACAAAGGTGACTACTTCAATGCTCTCCGTACTTTCTCCGAATACATGCAGACCCATATGGGTGTGCAGATGAAACCCTCTGAGCCTGAGGCTTTTGAGCCGGTTTGGTGTGCTTGGGGTTACGGCCGTCCGTTTAAGATGGACATGGTGCTGGGAACTTTGGACAAGGTGGCAGAACTGGGCTTTACCTGGGTGGACATCGATGATGGCTACCAGATTGCTGAGGGTGACTGGAACACCAATGAGCTTTTCCCCGGAGGCGATGCCGACATGCGTCATATTACCGACGAGTGCCACAAGCGCGGCCTGAAAGCCAAACTGTGGTGGGCACCTCTTGCAGCCGACCCCGGCACGCAGGTTATCAAAGACCATCCCGAGATGCTTCTGGTAACCGAGGAATGGGCGCACGAGTACATCACCTGGTGGGACAGCTGGTATCTGTCTCCGGTGAACCCCGCTACGGACGCGTACACGCGTGATTTACTAAAGATGTTCCTCCAGACTTGGAACTTCGATGGCCTGAAGATTGACGGCCAGCACCTCAACTGCTGTCTGCCTGACTACAACGAAGCCTCCGGACTCAAGAGCCCGTGGGATGCTCCCGAGCAGATGCCTTCGTACTTCGAGAAAGTGTATGAAGAGGCGCATAAGTACAAACCCGACGCAGTAATTCAGGTTTGCCCCTGTGGTTGCGCTGTCAACTATTTCATTGTGCCTACCATCAACCAGGCTGTGGCTTCCGACCCGATGTCGTCCTGCCAGGTACGTATGAAACGCAAAGCATATGCTGCTATGGCTCCTCAGTTGGCTTACTACGGTGACCACGTAGAGTTGACAGACCTGGGCAAAGACTTTGCTTCGCAGATAGGTACCGGCTCAGTCATCGGAACCAAGTTTACCTGGCCGAAAGACAATCCCGATTGGAATGAAGGTCCGTTCCTTCTGACACCTGAGAAAGAGGCCCTCGTGCGCAAGTGGATGAAAATCTACAAGGACAACAACCTGGCGCGCGGCGAGTATCTGAACCTCTACACCTGGGGTTTCGACTATCCTGAGGCTCACGTCATCCGTCAGAATGGTGCGCTCTACTACGCTTTCTATGTGAATCCGGAGACTCCGCAGAGCGTATCTACCCTGCACGCCGAGGCTCCCCAGGAGTGCCCCGAACCTTCGTTCACCGGATATATCGAACTCCGCGGCTTGGACAAGGACAAAGAGTACACGGCTATCGAGTACACGGCAGACGACCCGGTTGAGTTCACCGTCAGCGGGGCCGATCCCAGAATAGACGTGCACTTCGAAAGAAGCTATCTATTGAAAGTAGTTGAAAAGTAATTAGACTTATTAGTCCTTTACGATACGAAAAGCCAAATAATTTTTAACACCAAATAATTAATCAAATGAAACGATTT
>ONXE01000208.1 GCA_900321775.1 uncultured Bacteroidales bacterium | reverse complement strand
GGGAAGATCAGCAGGTAACTCAGCGCGAGGCCCAAGAGGAACATCACATATCCGGCCAGTACTGCAGGCAGGGCTGCAGCGCGTTCGTTGGGATACAGGGCCGGCGAGACGAAACGAATCAGTTCGTACAGGATATAAGGCGAGACGAGCAGCGCGCCTAAAGCCAAGGCTACTCGCATATGGATGATGAACTGCTGTGCCAATCCAGTTGAAATCAACGGAATTGGGGTCAAAAGTCTAAGGTCAAAGGTCGAAGACAGGGAGTCAAGGAGGCGGTAGGTGGGGAAATCGGCTTTCTGGGGCCAGAGGACCAGGTCAAAAATCTGTTCCTTGAGCACAAACGCGACAATGGCACAACCAAAGACAGCCACGAGACAGCGAATCAGGCTGCCACGCAGCACATCCAGGTGTTCCCAGAAAGTCAGATCAGAGGAGGACATATGTCTATTGACGATTGGACGATTTACGATTTACAATTTATTGAGAGATTGACGATTGAACGATTTACGATTTGACGATTTATTGTCCTATTGAGCAATTGAACAATTAAACCAATTGTAAATCCACACGAAGTGATAGCCCATAGGGCGGTACCCCTTGTGGGTAAAGAATTGTCCAATCGTCACTTGTCCAATCGTCAATAAAAGTTTAGTCCTTTTTCTCCTCCTTCGGAGCCTCGGGTTCTTCGTTAACGGCGTCCTCTACATCCTTTTGGGCTTTCTTAAACTCCTTAACACCTTTGCCCAAACCACGCATAAGTTCAGGTATTTTGGCGCCTCCGAAGAGGAGCAGGATAACGGCTACGATGGCGATGATTTCCCACGTGCCGAGCATTAAATAGATAGTTGCAGGCATATTCGATTATGTTATGGTTATCTTATGGTTATGTTATGGTTGCCTATAGAACGTTGTTGCGAAGCGATTCGACGAACTGGTCTATGCGCTGCATTTGTGCGGGGATGTCGATGTGTTGGGGACAATGCTCGAGGCACTGACCGCAGCCTATGCAGTGATCTGCCTGTCGTTCGCGCACCACAGCCTCGGCGTAACTCTTGAGGTACGACCTACGCAGACGCTGGTATTCCTTTGAGTCGGGGTTGTCGTTTACCTTGCCCTCATTGAGCATCTTGTTGTAATGGCTAAAGGTGCCGGGGATATCCAGTCCGTATGGACAGGGCATACAATACTGGCAAGCGGTACAAGGCACAAGGGGGAAGTTGACATACTCGTGGGCAATGTCGTAGAGCAGTTGCAGTTCGTCGTCACGCAGACTTTGGAAGGGCGCAAAACTGCTCAGGTTGTCCTGCAAGTGTTCCATGTACGTCATGCCGCTCAAGACAGTCAGTACGTTCGGGAAGCTGCCGCAAAAACGGAAAGCCCACGAGGCAATGGAGCGCTCAGGTTCGCGCGCTTTGAGTTGCTCGTTTTCATGGGGCGTGAGCGAAGCCAGACGTCCGCCCAACAACGGCTCCATGATAACTGCGGGAATGCCGCGTTTCTCCAACTCGCCGTAGAGATAAGTGGCATTGGTATTGCGTTTGTTGATCTGCTTGGCGTAGAACATATCCACATAGTTCATCTGAATCTGGACGAAGTCCCAGTGGTATTTGTCATGTTGCGAGAGCAGATAGTCGAAGCAGGTTATATCTCCATGGTAGGAGAAGCCCAGGTTGCGTATATGTCCGGCCGCTCTTTCCTCCAGCAGATAATCCAAGATGCCGTTATCCAAGTATCGTCCGCGCAGGTTCTCCATGCCTCCCATGCCTATACCATGCAACAGATAGAAGTCCAGATAGTCGGTATGGAACAACTTCAGAGACCGTTTGTACATCGATTTGGAGGCCTCAAAACTCCAGGTAGACGGGTCGAAATTGGACAGCTTAGTAGCAATATAATAATGTTCGCGGGCGTAGCGCGCGAGGGCAATACCTGTTACTTCCTCAGAAAAACCCCGGCAATAAGCAGGAGACGAGTCGAAATAATTCACTCCGTGCGCGATGGCATAGTCGATGAGTTCATTCACCGCCTCCTGGTCGATATTGTTTTCGCCGGGGGCGCTATTCCCCGGGACAGTCGGCCAGCGCATGCAGCCGTAGCCCAGGAGACTGACTTGCTCACCATGTACGCCGGAGCGGTACTCCATCGTAGCGGAATCGCTAATCGGGCTATTGGGGCCTACCGGGCTGATAGGAGTCTTTTTTCCGCAGCTTGTCACAACAGCAGCTGCGCCGAGGGTGCCTAAGAATTGTCGTCTATCCATATCAAATCCTCCCATATCAAATCCTCCTGTGTTGTTCGTGACCTTCTACATAAATAGCCGAGAACGGGCGACTGGGGCAGACGTACTCGCAATGACCGCAGCCGATACATTTCTCGGTATCCACAGTAGGGATGAGCCTTCCCTGTTCGTTCTGCACCATGAGGATAGCTCCTGTGGGGCAATGGCGTGCGCAGTTACCGCAACTGACTCCATCGGTTTCCACCACACAGTTTTGGCGAATCCACACAGCGTGTCCGATTTGGTAGGAGGTTTTCTCCTCTTTGGTGATAGACAGAATAGCGCCGGTGGGGCAGATGTCCGCACAACGTGTACAGCCCGTGAGGCAATAGCCTTTGTCGAACTGCATCTCCGGCTGGAGCAACGTCTGCAAGTCGGTACCGGGACGAAGCACGTGCTCGGGACAAGCGGTTACGCACAATTGGCATGAGGTACATAACTGTGAGAAACGCCTGATACTCTGACTTCCGGCAGGTTTGAGAGGCACTTGGCGATTGGGGACCTGCTTGTTTTCGATGATTGCCAGGCCTCCATCGGTCTTGGGTTTAGCCTCTGCCACTCCCGTTGCAGCCAACACTCCCAGCATGCCGAGGAATGTGCGTCGGGATGTGTCTGTCGGGGCTGTCTGTTTATGAGATGGGGATTGGGGCTTTCCATAAGTCAGCGCTCCTGTCTGGCACTTATCCAGGCAATCGAAACAATCCACACATCGGGAGGTGTCCACGGTGTGATTCTGTGCGTCGATACATTTGGCCTTACATTTGCGTTCGCATGCCCGACATCCCGTACATTTCGCGGTATCGATGTTGATGCGGAAGAGGCTATGCTTGGACACAGCACTCAAGATGGTGCCCACGGGGCAGATGGTGTTACACCACTCTCGCCCGTCCACAAAAGCCCATACGCCTATGCCGACGAACAGCAGCAACGAAGAAATCAGCAGGAATCCTGCCTCGTTGCCTGAGAAAGTGAGGCTATGGACGATACGTCCGAAGAGCGAATACGGTTCAATCAGTGAGGCTATGGGATGCCACAGCAGCAACAAGATTACAAACGCTGTGAAGATGCCGACCCTCAGTTTCCGGTGGCCCTGCTCGTAATGCCAACGGTTGTGTCCCAAGTGGCGCCATATTTTCTTCAGCCATTTCTGTCCGCCAATCCAAGTAAACACGTCCTGCATGATACCAAGCGGGCAGATGACAGAACAATAGATGCGGCCGAAGAGCCTGGTCAGAAGCAGCGTAAGTGCAACGACAATAAGTATCACCAGCGAGGCAGCCACAAACAAACGTAGGACAGCCGGCAAAAACTGCACTTTCGCCATCCAGCCCACATACTGCGCCGCAAGCCCCGTCGTGTCCACAAACAGCCACGTCATTCCTACCAGCATTACGCCAGCCAGCACAATGCGTAGAACACGAAGAAAATGCGTTTTTGCTTTCATCCCAAATAGTTAATTTTCGTTATTCGGACATAGCGACATGACGTTATATCGAGTTTACTCGGCCACGACGAGGAAGTAGTTCTTCTTGCCTTTCTGGAAGATGATGTACTTACCGTCAATCAGGGCTTTAGCGTCGATTGGCGTGTTGGGGTCGGTCAGTTTCTCTTTGTTCATGGAGAAGCCGTTAGCCTGAATCATCTTGCGTGCTTCGCCCTTGGAGGGGAAGATTTGGGTATTGACGGCCAGCAGGTCGAGCGGGGCAATGCCAGCCTCCAGTTCAGCTTTGCTGATTGTGAACTGGGGCACGCCTTCGAAGACCTGAAGCAGGGTCTGCTCGTCCAGTTTTCTGAGGGCGTCGGCCGTGGCGTTGCCAAAGAGGATGTTGCTGGCTTCAACGGCAGCATCGTAGTCCTCGCGGCTGTGAACCATTACGGTTACCTCCTCAGCGAGACGTTTTTGCAGAATACGCAGGTGCGGTGCTTCCTGATGTTGCGCAATGAGGCTCTCAATCTCGTCGCGCTCCAGGGCCGTGAAAATCTTGATGTATCGCTCGGCATCGGCGTCGCTTACGTTCAACCAGAACTGGTAGAACTTATAGGGGCTGGTGTAGTCTTTGCTGAGCCAGACATTGCCACTCTCGGTCTTTCCGAATTTGCCGCCATCGGCCTTCGTGATTAGCGGACACGTCAGCGCAAATGCGTCGCCGCCTGTCATTTTCTTGATGAGTTCGGTTCCCGTGGTGATGTTTCCCCATTGATCCGAACCGCCCATCTGCAGCTTCACGTTCTTATGCTGATTGAGATAAACATAGTCGTAACCCTGGAGCAACTGATACGTAAACTCGGTGAAGGACATACCCTGCGAGAACTCGCCGTTGAAGCGTTTCTTCACGCTGTCCTTGGCCATCATGTAGTTGACGGTGATCAGTTTGCCCACGTTACGCGCAAAATCGAGGAAAGTGTAATCCTTCATCCAATCGTAGTTGTTCACCAGTTCGGCTGCATTAGGCGCGTCGGAGTGGAAGTCGAGGAAATGCTCCAACTGTGCCTGGATGCACTGCACGTTATGACGCAGGGTCTCTTCGGTCAGCAGATTACGCTCTTGTGTCCGCAGCGCTGGAAATGGCGCAGCATCATGATGCCGCACAAGTGACCTATATGCAGGCTGTCGGCCGTGGGGTCGATGCCCACGTAGGCCGCTGTCATCTCTTTCTGCAACTGCTCTTCTGTCCCCGGCATGATGTCATGGAGCATGCCTCTCCAACGTAGTTCTTCTACAAAGTTCTTCATATATAGTATTCCTTAATTTACAAAATCGCCTGCAAAGATACTGCTTTTTTTTGACATGGCCAAACTTTTTGCCAAAAAAAATGCAAAAAAAAGCAAACGCCCCTTGTTGCGAGGCGTCTGCTTCATCTTATGGTTATCTTATGGTCATCTTATGGTTCTGGTCTCAGCCTACATCTGTTTGCCGGTGGCGGAGTAGCGGGTGCCATCGGGCATGAGGATGTAGAACTGACCGTCCTCCATGATCTTCTGCGGCTGTTGTTCGTCGAGAGGCATCAGGATAACCGGTTCCTCGATAGTACCGT
>ONXE01000167.1 GCA_900321775.1 uncultured Bacteroidales bacterium | reverse complement strand
TGTGAACCATAGTCCAGATACTGAACCTCGAACAGACTCTCTTCGTTGTTCTCGTAGGCAGAGCCCTCGCGGAAGTTGTCGCCATAGTTGGCCATCAGTCTGTAGGTACCATACTGGCCGTTGATAATGGCCTTCAGCACGGTAAGAGCCTCGCTGTACTTATGACGCATCATCAGTGCACGTGCATAGAAACCGGCGGCTGCACCGCATGTGGCACGGCCCTTGGCCCATTCGCCACCAGCATTGCGGCTGGGCAGCAGCGTCATGGCCTCGGCAAAGTCTTTCTCCACCTGGTCCCAAACCTCATCGTAGGTGCTGTTGGTTCCATAGAGTCCGTCGAGTGTTGAATAGGTGTTATAGTCTGTAATCAGAATCGGGTTCTGATAGTAACCGGCAAGGTTGTAGTATGCCAGACCACGCAGGAACAGCATCTGCCCCTTGATATGCTTCATCTGGTCGTTGAGTGCATTGTTGTCTTCACCACAACGAGACAGGGTGAAGTTTGTTACGTTGATGGTGTAATACCAGTCGCGCCACGACCACTGTCCGATTTCATCGGTGAAAGGAGCGTTCAGGTCGTCGAAAGGCATGTACCAAACCTGTGAGGAGTTCCATACCTCATCTCCACGGCAAACGTCGAGCATAAAGCCTACACGGGCGTAAGTTCCCTCCATGCGGATATGGTTGTAGGCAGCAATCACGTTCTCCTCAAGATCATCGGCTGAGTAGCCGAACGTAGCTGCAGTCTGCTGGTTAGGGTTCGTGACGTCCAGTTTGTCGTCGCAAGAGGTAAGGACGCCTAATCCTAACAGGACAGCTAAGGAAATATTATGTAGTTTCATATCTTAAATTCGTTAAATTCGTTAATTTCGTTGTCTTAGAAGGTGAAGTTAATACCTGCCATGAAGCTGCGTGCTGTGGGATACGAACAGAAGTTGTAGCCCGGGGTGAAGGTGCCACCGGCATAGTCAACATTATAGCCCTTATACTTTGTGAAGGTATAGAGGTTCTGAGCAGATACATAGATACGTACACCTGAGACGTAGTTGCCAAACCACTTGTTGGGAAGGTTGCAGCCCAGTTCTACGTTGGCAATCTTCCAATAGGCAGCGTTCTGGATCTGACGGTCGCAGAACAGGTCGTTCCATGCCAGTGATGCATTGTTTGCCAGATAGGTGCGTGGGGTACCCGAAACGTAGGTGCCGCCATCCCACTGATTAGCGTCAAGAACAGCCACATCCTTGTTGCCATAGCCGTAGCTTGAGTTCAGTGTATTATAGAGGTAGTCAGACACATGGTATCCCAGTGCACCGAATGTGGAAATACTCAGGTCGAAGATCTTGTATTCCAGATGAGCGCTCAGACCGAAGTTCACCTTGGGAAGTCCGCCACCGAGAACTGTCTGGTCGTCACCGTTAATCTGGCCGTCGCCATTGATGTCGCGATAGTAGCAGTCGCCCACCTGTGCTCCCGGCTGATACTCGGTGAGGCCCTGAGCCTGTGCCAGCGCGTTCAGCTCGTCGAGCTGAGCCTGAGTGCGGATGATTCCCTGGTAGTCCCAACCGTAGAACTTTCCGACTTCTTGGCCCACTTCCGTGATGTATGCACCAGTGATGTATTTATCAGTGCCGAAACCGAGCGATGTAACCTTGTTGCTCAGTGTGCTCAGGTTGGCGCTGATCTGATGCTTCAGTGCGTGGTCGTTGTTACGGTAGGTGAGTGAGAACTCCAGACCGCTGTTCTCCATCGATGCCGCATTCATGGTTACCGATGTGTTAGCAACGCCGGCACTTGCGGGAACGGGAACTCCGTAGAGCAGATCCTGCGACTTGTTCTTGTACCACTCAGCGGTAAATTCGACGCGGTTGTTGAAGAAAGCCAGGTCAACACCAACGTTCATGGTCTTTCTCTTTTCCCATGAGAGGTTCTCGTTCACGAAGTTAGAAACAGCAGAACCTGTGATAGGCTGGTTGCCAAAGCTGTAGGTCATGTTATTACGGGCCATGGTTGCCTGGATGGCATAGTCGCCCACAGCTGCCTCGTAACCGAGTTCACCATAGCTGGCGCGGAACTTGAACAGGTTTACGATGTTGCGATCGATGGGGAAGAACGCCTCCTGGTCGAAACGCCAACCCACAGAAATTGATGTGAAGGTGTCCCAACGGATATCCTTTGACAAACGGGAGCTACCGTCACGGCGAACAATACCTGAAAGGAGGTACTTTCCACCGAAGTCGTAGTTCAGACGAGCGAGGTAAGAAGCCAAGGTGTGCTTGTATTCAAAGCTGTTGGCACTCCAGTCGCTGGCATTCTGCAGCTGCAGGAAGTAAGGCTGCGAGAGGTTGATGCCTGTAGCATCCATCGTGTTGGTGTTCTCCTGCTCGAAAGTCTGACCCACCACGAGGTTTGCATGGTGCTGACCGATTGTTCCGTCGTAGGTCAGCGTGTTCTCTATCAGGGCATCGGTGTACTTGCGATGTGCCTTGGTGAGGCGCTCGTTCTCTTTGGCAAGATATACACGGTTACTCTGAATCCATGCGGGAATCCAGGTTTTGTCGTTGCAAGATGTTGTGCTGTAAGAGAGGTTGATCTTGTAAGTAAGTTTGTGGTCCTTGCTTTTTACGCCGACCATGTCAAGGAGGTCAACGTCAGCGGAGGCTGTTCCCAGGAAACGGTCAACGATGGTGTTGCGGGTAAGCATGTTGTTGACGAGCAACGGGTTCATGGCTGAGATGTCGCCGTGGATGGTGTCGTAATACACGCCATAGCCGTAGGCATCGTACTTATAGGCGCTGGCAGAACCCACAATGTCGTCGAGTACCCATGTGCTGTTGTCGTAGGCCTTGATGGTAGGCTGCATGTTCAGCACGCCGCTCAGCACGTTACCCAGGTTTCCATAAAGACCCTGCACATATTCACTGGCGTTAGATACGGCCATGTTGTCCTGGTCGGAGTGTGAGTAAACAAGACTGGTGCGGAACTTGATGAACTTGATATCCATCGTGTTGTTCACGCGTGCGGTGTAACGTTCAAAGTTCGGTCCTGCACCCTCAAGTGTACCCTTCTGCTTATAATAGTCGAGACTAATATTATAGGTGTTGTTGGCACCGCCGCCGCTGAGGTTCACGTTATGGTTCTGACGAATGCCGGTCTTGAAGGCCTCGTCGAGCCAGTTGGTATTTGTATTGTCGCGGAAGTGATAGTAGCCGTCGCTGCCAAGGCTGTAGCCGCCAGGAGCAGGAATACCTGCATTCTCGGCAGCAATGCCTAGATAACGGCTGTACTGCTCGGCATCCATGATGTCGTAGGCATCCTTCTGGATCTTGTCGATACCAAAGTAGCCCTTGTAGTCAACCTTCAGAGGCTGTTCTTTCTTGCCGCCCTTGGTCGTGATGATAACCACACCGTTAGCAGCACGAGAACCGTAGATGGCACCTGCAGAAGCATCCTTCAGTACCTGGATGGTCTCGATGTCGTTAGGAGAGAAGTCGCGGATAGAAGTTCCCATGGGCACACCGTCGATAACGTACAAAGGTGCGGTGCTGCCAAATGAACCGATACCACGGATGCGTACCGATGGGTCGGCGCCCGGCTGACCGTCGGAAGTAATCTGCACACCAGCCACCTTACCTTCGAGCATCGAAGAGACGTTGGAGTGTGACACTCGCTTCAGCTCATCGGCGTTCACGATAGATACAGAACCTGTCAAGTCGGCTTTCTTCTGCGTACCATAACCCACTACGACCACCTGGTCGAGAACCTGTGAGTCGGATTCGAGCTGAATCTTTTCGATGATGGCACGGCCGCGGACAGCAATTTCGCTATCCTTGTAGCCCACGTAACTTACCACGAGCGTTGCATTAGAAGGAGCATCCA
>ONXE01000188.1 GCA_900321775.1 uncultured Bacteroidales bacterium | reverse complement strand
TAATCCGCAGTAGTGATTCCGTCTTCAGCCACCACATGGATTTTAGTAGTGTCGTCCACCTTACCGTACGCGATAGTCATTTCCTGTACAAACGACTGGGGAACAGGCATGATAGAAGGAACACTCCATGTGCGCACCGGCAACGAGTCACGATAGGTGTATGTGGTGGGTGCAAAGCCCGTGAGAGAGACGCCGTTAATGAGAATATCTGCCAGAAGCGGATTGTTGGAGGGGTCCAGCAGATCAGCAGGACGCGGTGCCGGAGCGGGTGTTTCTGAAGAAAGGAAACGGATGGTATAAACATTGGCATCGCCCTCTTCAGGTTTCACCACAATGCGGGCTGTACCGTATGTGCCGGGCTGCGAGATGGTGATGGTTTGTCCGGGCTCTTTTTCGACGGCAATATCGGGGGCCAAGGGATTGGTGAGGACTTTGCTATAGTCGAGTGTTTGGGGAGCGAAGCCCGTGAGCGAGTCGCCATCCAAGTATATCATCTTGAGGAACGCATTGAGCGATTTGGTTACCTGGAAACGAATGGTATAGACGCGTGTTGTTCCGTCTCCTGCGCGTACAGTAATGCGGGAAACGGCATTCAAACCACCTTGGCTGAGTGTAATGGTCTGATAAGCATCTCCGGCCGTATAGGTAATAGCGGGAGCGGAGTTTGTTCCTGCGGGCAGGGTTACCAGATATGCCAACGAATCGGGGTCGAAGTTCTCCAGCGGTGTACCATCGAGGGCAATACCAGCCAAGGCACAATTGGAGGACTGAGCGACCGTGAAGTTGATACGATACACTGTTTGTGAGCCGTTAGCCGCAGTTACTGTCACCTTGGAGGCGGCAGAAAGTCCACCGTCGGTAAAGTTGACAGTCTGGTAAGCGTCACCCGGAGTCCAAGTGATGTCAGGGTGAACAGTAGTGCCAAGGGGCAGAGGTATTGTATAGGAAGTCAGGGAGGGGTCAAAGCCCGGGATGGTCGTGCCACCCACCTGCAGATCAGCGAGTTGCGAATTGCTGCTCGCCTCCACTTTGTAAGTGATTCGGTAGGTTTTAACAGCGCTGTTACCGGGTACAGAAACGGTAATGACACAACCGGCAGTAAGGTCGTTGGTGACATTGATTGTCTGAACTCCAGAAGGATACGCACTTACCGGGGTGACTGTCGGAGCTGCTGTTGTTCCAAGCGGAAGGCTGAGGGTATAATTAGACTTGGAGGGCTGGAATCCCTGGAGAGAAACGCCGTCCACGAGAATGTCTTGCAGTGTATTGTCTGTGAGTTGGGCCACCGAGAAATTGACTGTGTACGTTTGGGTAGTTGAGCCATCCTGCGCTGTTACCTGAATAGTAGCAGTGCCTGTGGGGGAAGTGGCCTGCGTGATTTGAGCCGTTGCCCCTGCATCTTGCACATCCACGGCAACAACAGGTGCTGCTGTAGTGCCGTATGGCAGGGAGACGTTGTAATTGTTCACATAGGCGTTGAAGCCGGGAACAGTTGTTCCGTTGACACGGATGTCAGCCAGACGTGCGTTGTTGGAGGCGGCGCTAACGAAGTTGATCTGATACGTAGTAGTGCTACTGCCATCCTCGGCGTGAACCGTAATGATTGTAGGAGCGCCATCAACTTGTCCGGGGGTGATTACGCACTCGGAATTGGAGAGTCGGCGTCCGGGGAAAGAAGCCGAGGCACCTCTACTATTGTGAAGAGTACCTGCGCCACGAACGGCATAGATGGCAGGGATAGTGGTTACACCATTGCCTAAAGAATACGTTTGTACCGGCGCATTGGGGTCGAAGCCTTTCCACTCACGGTTACCGACGTAGAGTTTCTGAATCTTGGACGAATACACCATCTCGATGTCATCAACACAGAGCGTGTTTCCGGCATATATGCCAGTGGAGGCGTTGCCAGCAGGATAATTACCTGCAGAGAGAATCACGCAGCATTTGGTAGGAGCCTGATCCACAAAGTAGTAGATAGGGATACGGATCTGGGTCCAGTTGGGATAGCTGGCTTTCTCGAAAATAGCGCCCTCGGCCACTTGGGTGGCATACTGCGTTGTTTGGCAGCCATTAGCATCCAAGGCCTGACGGATGTCCGACTCCTCATCGTCCACACCTCCGGAGATAGTAGAACAGGAACCGCCCTTGTTTCCATAGGAAGCGCCATGGGAGGTGCCGAACCAGGAATAGAAGACGATGTTGTAGTTCTCATTCATGACATTGCCGCCCGTTCGCTTAATCCAAATGGAAAGGCTGTCCGGACGGTACGTCCAGGGAATGCCGCCTTTAACACCAGCAGTACTCTTGTCGAGTTCTGTCAAGCCGGCCACATACAACCATGTTTGTCCAATAGTGACATAACCGGGAGAAGTACCACCGTTGATACCCATAGCAACCATGTCTTTGTTAGCAACCTGGAGACTATAGCCCGAGCCGGATCGTCCCGTCTGGCGGTCAGAGAAATTGAAATCAAAGCCCATTTGGCTGACATTGCTGTAATGCCAATACGTAGGCTGAATCGCCCCATCAAAAGTAGCCCCATTCCAGTCTTCAAAACCGGGGTCGGGAAGCTGTTGGGCGTAGGACAGATTTGTACCTAAAACAAGTGTGCATAGTATGCACAAAAAGTATATAAAAATCTTTTTCATAATCGCACATATAAATGGACTGCAAAGTTACTGCTTTTTTTTGAACCTTGCAATAACTACGATTAGGAAAAAGACTACATTTTTTAAGATAAGGGATGAAAAATCACAATTGCCAACGACAAGATTCCTCGTGGAGAGCCTCCATGATGCGTTGGACGACTTCGTCGTCGAGTCCGTTTTTACGTGCCCAGTCGAGACGATTTTTCAGGATTTTTGCATATCGCTTTTCTTGAAGGACGGGCAGGTTGTGCTCGCGTTTATAGACTCCGATTTGTTTGCTAATTTGCATGCGTTGCAAGATGAGCATGAAGAGGGTGTCGTCCGTCTCGTCCAGTTGTCGGCGAAGGTTGGAGAGTCCTGTATCGGTTTTGTCCTCACGGAGAACCAAGTTGCTCATCAAGGTCTTGAGTTCATCCGGCGTAAGTTGCTGTTCGCGATCGGACCAAGCATTGGACGGACTATGATGAACTTCTATCATCAGTCCGTCGTATCCGAGGGACATTGCCTGGGCGGAAAGGTCCGGAACAAGTTCGGTTTTCCC
>ONXE01000109.1 GCA_900321775.1 uncultured Bacteroidales bacterium | reverse complement strand
AAAAAAGCAGTAACTTTGCGGCATGAAAAGAGTTGTAGTAGCTATAGATTCGTTTAAGGGTTGCCTGCGCTCGGCGGAAGCCAATGCTGCAGCCGCGGCGGGTGTTAGTAAGGCGTGGCCTGACGCTGAGGTGAAAGAAGTAACCGTGAGTGACGGCGGAGAGGGCTTCATGGAGGCTTTCTACGCTGCTATTGGCGGGACGATACAAAGCGTGCAAGTTCATGATCCGCTAATGCGCGAAGTAAGTGCCAAGTACTTGCTGAACGGGCAGACGGCGGTGATAGAAGTGGCCGAAGCCTGTGGCCTCTGGCGCTTAAACGAAGAGGAGCGTAATCCGCTCATAGCTACAAGTTACGGCGTTGGAGAGTTAATCCTGGACGCCGTTAGCAAAGGTGCAGAGGAGATCATTGTCGGACTCGGAGGAAGCGGCACGAGCGACGCCGGAATAGGAATGGTGAAAGCGCTGGAAGCTACACAAACAAAGAGCAACGAGCACGGAACAACTATTCCTCTTTTGGACAGCCACCCCACCCTACGGTTCGTTATTGCTTCGGACGTCAATAATCCGCTATGTGGAGAGAATGGTGCGGCGGCAGTCTATGGCCCGCAGAAAGGCGCGACGCCGGAGATGGTAGAAGAACTGGACAAACGCGCCAAGGTCTTTGCCGAGGAATCAGCCCAGCACATGGGCTATGATTGTTCCCAAGAGGCCGGAGCCGGTGCGGCCGGCGGGCTGGGCTACGCACTCATGCAGTACCTGCGCGCAGAACGCCGTTCCGGCATAGACTTACTGTTAGAGACTATCGGTTTCGACAGCTTGGTTCAGGGCGCAGACCTCATCTTTACCGGAGAAGGTGCCTCGGACCGACAGACCCTGATGGGCAAACTGCCTGTAGGTATTTTGCACCATTCGGGCAAGGCGCCTGTATGTCTGATTGCAGGAAAGATCAGCGACGCGGAAACATTGTGTCAAGCCGGTTTTGCCGAAGCAGTCTGCATCAACCCACCCCACCTTCCATTGGAAGAGGCTATGCGTCCGGAGGTAGCGAAACGCAATATACAAGAGACCGTTGCACGGATTGTATCAAAAAGACAGTAAACTATGACAGGAGCAGCATTTCTGATAGTATTTGTAGCGGCAGTCGTGCTGATGTTGCTGATGATCTCGCGGTGGAAGATTCACCCCTTCCTAAGCATCATGCTGGTAGCACTTGTGTTGGCCTTATTGGCCGGAATACCTATGCCGCAAGTGCCGAAAGTGATTGGCGAAGGCTTTGCTTCAACGTTTACCTCAATTGGAATTGTTATTATTCTTGGCGCGCTGATTGGGGCTATTCTGGAGCAAACCGGCGCAGCGCTGACCCTGGCAGACGCAGTTATCCGTCTGGTGGGAGAGAAACGTCCCGGGTTAGCGTTGGAACTGATGGGTTGGATTGTTTCCATTCCCGTGTTCTGCGACAGCGGTTTCGTTATCCTGAATCCCATCCGCAAAGCGTTAGTCAAGCGTACAGGTGCTCCAAGCGTGACACTGACCGTTTGTCTGGCTTGCGGATTATATATTGCGCATGTATTCATTCCCCCTACCCCCGGGCCGATTGCAGCTGCACAGACATTGGGTATTGGCGAAGACTTGCTGCTGCTGATGGGCTTAGGCGTGGTAACGTCTGTCTTTCCGCTGACAGCGGGCTATCTGTACGCGCGTTTTATCGGCCGCCGCATTAAGGCCTCCGACGACAACAATGAACAGACGGCAGAGAGTTACGAAGCGCTGAAGGCCGGGTTTGGGCAACTTCCGGGGCTTGCATTCTCATTGGCCCCGCTGATCGTTCCTATCGTGCTCATGGCGCTGAGTTCCCTTGCCGCCATGCTGCATTGGTCAGGTTGGGCAGGCGACCTCTGCCTGTTGGTAGGACATCCGATGATTGCGCTGGCTGTGGGAGCATTGTTGGCTGTATTGCTTCTGGCTAAATCGGGGAAAAGCACCGAACTGTTCCGCTTGACCGACGAGACGCTACGCACGGTAGGACCTATCCTGTTTGTCACGGCAGCGGGCAGCGTGTTGGGACGCGTTATTGCAGCCTCGGGACTGATGGAATATATCACAGAGGAAGCGCCCGTGCTGCAAACTTTGGGCGTGGTATTCCCATTCCTGGTTGCCGCATTGTTCAAGAGCGCGCAGGGTTCGTCCACTGTGGCTATTACGACTACAGCCGGACTGATTGCTCCCCTGCTGCCGGCATTGGGGCTGGAAAGTTCCACTGAAATCAGTCTGGCCGTACTGGCTATAGGTGCCGGCGCGATGACCGTGTCACACGCCAACGACTCGTATTTCTGGGTAGTAACCCGCTTTGGCGGCTTGTCCGTAAAAGACGGCTATCGCTCACAAACGTTGGCTACTCTCGTAATGGGTTTAGCCGCTATAACAGGAATATGCTTATTACAACTCTTTCTCCACTAATTACCATCCACTATGATTGTTTGTATTGCAGAGAAACCCAGTGTAGGGAAAGACATCGCCAAAGTGTTGGGCGCGACGACCGCGCATGACGGCTATATGGAAGGGAACGGGTATCAGGTTACCTGGACTTTCGGCCACCTGTGCGCCCTACTCGACCCCAACGACTACAATGAACAATGGAAGAGCTGGAACATGAGTTCACTGCCGATGATTCCCAATCGTTTTGGTATTAAGGTAGTGGACGACAAAGGCGTGCAAAAGCAGTTCAAGATTATTCAGTCGTTGTTTCTACAGGCAGACGAGATTATCAACTGCGGTGATGCCGGACAAGAGGGAGAGTTGATCCAGCGCTGGGTATTGCAAAAAACAGGCGCAAAATGCCCTGTGAAGCGTCTGTGGATCTCGTCGCTGACGGAAGATGCTATCCGCGAGGGCTTTCAGAAGCTGAAAGACCAAAGCGAATATCAGCGACTGTATGAGGCAGGACTTATGCGCTCTATTGGTGATTGGTTGTTAGGCATGAATGCCACGAGGGCCTATACCCTGCGCTACAAGAACAACAGAAGCAAAGACGACCGTGCGCCTCTGAGTGTAGGGCGCGTACAGACCCCTACCTTGGCGCTGATTGTTAACCGCCAGCAGGAGATAGACCATTTTGTACCCCGCACGTATTGGGAGATTAAGACTGACTACCGAGGCGTCACCTTCAATGCTCTGGTAAAGAAAGAGGACGAGAAGGAAAGTGTAGGCATAGACCCTATTCAGTCCACAGAAGAGGGCACAAAACTTGTGGAACAACTCCGGCAATGGCCTTTCACCGTGACCAAAGTGGAGAAGAAGAAAGGAGCGGAGTTTGCGCCTCGATTGTTCGACTTGACCAGCCTGCAGGTAGAGTGCAACAGAAAATACAGTTACTCGGCAGACAAGACCCTAAACCTGATTCAGAGTCTGTACGAGAAACATGTGACAACGTATCCACGCGTGGATACTACGTTCCTGAGCGATGATATCTACCCGAAAGTGCCGGGCATCCTGAAAGGTATTGAGGCACACTTCCCGCAAGTGGGTCGCCTGCGCGAACTGATGAGACAAGAACAGGAGAAGACCGGCAAGCAGCAGAAGTTACCCAAGTCGAAGAAGGTGTTCGACAACTCGAAAGTGACGGACCACCATGCTATTATTCCGACGGGACAGCCTCCTGTAGCTCTGACAGAGGAAGAAAAGAAAGTGTATGACATGGTGGCACTGCGTTTCATTGCGGCTTTTTATCCCGAATGCAAGACCAGCACGACTACTATTTGGGGCTGCGTAGCAGACGAACAGAACCGCACTAAAGAAGACGGAGACGGCATGTTGTTCAAGACAAGCGGCAAGCAGATTCTTGTCCCGGGCTGGCGGGAGGTGTTTGAGCGGCGGGTCGCCGGCGACGAGAAACCGGAAAACGAAAACGAAAACGAAGACGAAAACAAAGAACAGGAGGAAGAGAAGATCTTGCCTGAATTCAAGGAGAAAGAATCAGGTCCTCACAATCCTTCTCTGTTGGAGAAGCAGACCACGCCTCCGAAACCTTACACCGAGGCTACGCTGCTGCGCGCAATGGAGACTGCCGGCAAGCTGGTGGAAGACGAAGAGTTGCGCGACGCGCTGAAAGAGAACGGCATAGGCCGTCCTTCGACGCGCGCAGAGATTATCAAGAAACTGTTCCAGCGCAAGTATATTGTCAGCAAAGGCAAGAGTCTCTACCCCACTCCTGTTGCCGTAGAACTGATTCGTATCATCCATACTCCGATACTGAAGTCGGCAGAACTGACGGGACAATGGGAGAAAAAACTGCGCATGATAGAACGCGGCGAAATGAAAGCAAAAGACTTCCTGGACGAGCTGAAGCAGCTGACGCAGGAAGTCGTATATGAAGTGAAGACGAGCAAAGTGGGGATGCTCTGTCCGGTTTGCCATCAAGGCACTGTTATCAAGGGACGCACGGCCTACGGTTGCAGCCGCTGGCGTGAAGGTTGCTCATATAGAGAGCCTTTTGCGGTCGATAAACAAAATGCCCATTGAGGCCAGAACAAGCATCAGCAGCGTCCATTCGATGAGCAGGAGAAGTGGCTTGGGACTAACCACTTTCGGCAACTGCGCGGGGTAGTCGATTACCTTGGCGGGCACGGCCTGTGAGGCCAGCATTATAGCCGATTCCTCGCCTTTCTGGCTAAGGTACAGATACTGACTTTCTTTGAGTTGCTGCTGACGGCGCAGCTCCACATATTCACGTTCCTGCGTAGGCAGGTGGCCAATCTTGCCGTCCCACTCGCGCTGCTGCGCTTCGAGGTTCTTCATGCTGATTTCCAACCCTTCTTTTTGCCCGTCAAGACTCTTGAGGACATTCTTGCGCATCTGCGCTATCTGTTCACGCTGTTGGAGGAACAAAGGGTTGTTTTCCGAGGCCGACTGAGAGAGGCGAATATGCTCCACGACGAGATGGTTGTAGTCGATGATGAGGCTTTGCAGCGAGCCATCCAGGATGCCGAGATTGGCGGGAATGAGCGCCGTTTGGTCTGTTTCGTCGGAGAGAAGCGAGCGGATATACTCCACAAGTCGCAACTGCGTGCGGATGTCTGATGCGCGGTTTTCGTACGACTGTGAGGCCTGCATATACACAATACCCTCTTGCGTCAGATCCGTGATGAGATGATCCTTGCGATACTGCTCCACGGCCTGTTCAATAGAGTCCAGTTCGTTGCCAATTACATCCAAGCGTCCGGCTATAAACTGCGCAGACTGCCCTGCAAGGACGTTCTTATCCTGCGCAGAGAAGTCGTTATACAAAGCTATGACGCGTGTAAGAAAGTCCTCCATCATTCTCGGCATGCCGGTAACGGCAGAAAGGTTGACGATATTACTCTCGCGCGAGGCGCGAACTACTGCTACGGCTTGCTGTTTCTGCATCACAGCCACGCCAAGCGGCAGTATAGAGGTATATACTTTATAGGGTTTCTGCTCATGGCCGACAACCTTGATTGGGCCAAGAATAGTGTTAACCGTCTCGCCGTCGGATGCGGTATATTTCTGTTTGTTTTTCCATCCAACGCGTTTCTTGCCGTAATAAACAGTCAGGAAATAGTTCTTGCCATCGAAGCGGGTGTCAATGCGAGACTCCTCTTTGAGGGTGTCCAATGTGGTCGGGGGCAGTATCAAGGTACAAGAGCGTTCCTCATACTCGCCAATCCAACGGAAACGGACTTTACGACGCTGATTCACCTGCAAGCCCAGGTCTCGAATAGCCTCGCTATAGATGCGACGGGAGGACAGCACCTCTACCTCATCCTGCACATTGTCGGGTCCGGAAAAGCCCATCACGCGCATCATATCGTCCGTAGGTCGCGCATTGTCGTCCTGTGGGCGCAGCATCAGCGAAGCTGTAACCTGGAACTTGGGAGTGGAGGACATGTACACAAACACGGCTATAATGCCTCCCAGGAACACTGCAGCCAGCAAAACATACCATCTGCGAAGCAGCAATAATGCTATTTTTTTTAAGTCAATCTGCATAGTGTCAATAAATTAATCGACCGCGTCGAGGTGCAACATATACGACATCACCGGGCAGTAACTGCCACGCAGGGGAGGTGAGGCTCTCCTTCTTTGTGAGGTCAACAGTGAAGGATTGTGTTCCATCTTTCTGCTTGCGCAGGACTGTGACAATGCGGGAAGCGTTGGGCCTAAGGTCTCCGGCATCTGTGATGGCTTCTGCGAGCGTTAGTCCCGGCGGGCAGAGTTTGATACGCGTGGGTGCCTTAACTTCACCTATAACCGTTACGAAAGCACTAACCAGTTCGACTCGAACAACGGCACCTTTAGCCATAGTGGCTATATGGTCTTGGAGGAGAGTCGTGATTTCAGCTATCGTCTTGCCCTCAGCGGGTATTGTACCGATCCCCGGGAACGCCAGAAGTCCGGCGTCGTCGATGATATATGGGATGTCTCTGAGTTGAGCATCTTGTATGTTGAAAGGAGCCACGGCACTATGGTCGAAACTGCTGACACGGATGGTCAGTTGGTC
>ONXE01000066.1 GCA_900321775.1 uncultured Bacteroidales bacterium | reverse complement strand
CAGACGTTACCTGTTGCTGGCATTGGTGGACGATAATTCTAACACCGAGGCATTGGAAATCCTGGTTCGACTGGAGGAAGTGGAGGGCAACTACGCCACCGCCATCGTGCACGTGAACGACCTGCTGAGTTTCAGCCCGTACAACGTACGTCTATGGCGAAAGAAAATCGAGTTGTTCCGCATGTTGGGCAATGATGTCGAGGCAGACCGACTGCTCGAACGTCTCGCGGTTATCTACCCCAATGACGAGCAGGTGCGCAAGGACCTCATTTACCGCAAGGAGTTGATATATATCGAGCTTAGCAAGAAAGGCAACGAGAAAGAGTCGCAGGATGCACCCGCAACCCCCGAGAGGTGGATTACTACATCGCCTTGTCGGGTTCGCTACTGAAAGAGGGTAAGATGGAACAGGCGATGGAGGTGTGCGCGCGAGGCGTACATAACACCAACGGCAACCGAGCCCTCATTCGCAGACGCGTCGGAATCCTCTGCGATTGTGCGCGCTATCAGGAGGCCGAGCAGTACCTGGATGCCTGCATCCGCCAGTACGGTTCGTTAGGGCTGGAGGAGTTGCGCGACTACGTACACGAACTGGCAGCATATGCGGCCGACGAGGCGGATGTCTATACGCGGCACAAGCGCCTGTACGCTTCTACCAACTCAGACGAGGCACTGAACTGGCTCATCTCTGCCTCCATTCAACGTTCATGGTGGGACGAAGCACAATACTGGCTGATGGAAAAAGAGCGCCGCGACGGACGTGATGCCGACTTGTTGGCCAAACGGTACCATGTGGAGAAACGCCTGGGCAACGACAGAGCCGCAGGACGGGTACTGGAGGACTGGTACATGACGGACAAACAAGACGACGAGGTGCGGGAACTGCTGGCAGAAAAACGTCTGCGTGAAGGAACGGAACTGATGCATGACGAACTGTGGGAGCAAGCTCTTGTGCCCTTGCGCCAAGCCGATACGCTCACCACAGATCCCGAACTGCTGGCTGTCGTCACCCGACGTATAGCCACCTGCATCACCCTGTTGCCGGATACCTCGCTGATCAAAGACAGTTTGGACCAACTGCAGCGCTCCGCCGTGTATGAAAAAGAGAAAAACCTCGATTCAGCCTACGCATGCATCATGCGCTATCGCCCCTCGCTGGACGAGTACCACGAAGTGCAACGGCACCGATATACTCTGCTCTCAAAACTGATGAAGAACACACTGACGTTTGAATATCAGTTGGCAAGGCGTGCCAGCATTGATGCCTGGAACCATAATGCGCACGTGACCTACACCCGCTCATTCAAGCATGATGCTTTCGACCTGGTCGCAGGCTACGCAGGACGCGAGACGTCTTCTTGGAAAGAGGAAATAAGCGAAAACCGCGACACCACCTTCACATCGCCCGGCGGTTCGGGATTCGAGGTCGGCGCGGCATACTATCATTTCTTCGAGTGGGGTGATATGAGTATCAGTGGCTCGTGGGCCAGCAAGTTCCTACCGAAAGCCACAGCTAAATTGGCTTTTTCGGAGAACCTGCCTCTCAACTGGACTCTCTCCGAGCGTCTGCAATGGCGTTACATCACCGACGAAACGAGTTACAGCGTCTATTCGGCAGGCTTGTCTGCAGCATGGGCCAGCGAGAACGGTTTCCTTCTTACGCCCAACATCGATGCCTTCCTTATGCAGGGCAACGTCTATTGGAACGGCGGATTCAAGATGACCTACTTCCCCCTGGATGGTGATCGCAGCAGCGTACATGTATCGTTCGGAGCAGGTAATGCGCCCGACCTGTCCCTCATGGACAGCAACATGCCGCTGGTGTTCAATATGCTCAACACCAGCCTTAGTGCCGGCGGATTCTACCTCATCAACGGCCATTTCGGCCTGTCGGGAAGCATCGACTGGTATGTTATGGGTAACAACGACAATACGATACGCAACTACATCTACCTGCATGCAGGCATGAGTATATTCTTTTAACTGCGTGTTGGTGAGCGGCAGAGCCGCTGTTTACAACTACGTGTTGATAATCGCTTCGCGATGTTGGTGAGCGACAGAGCCGCTGTTTATGAGCCTTCGGCTGTTAGTGAGCTACGCTGTTAACACAAAGTCAACAACAGCCCGTAGGGCTAACCAACACGAAGTCATCAACACAAAGTCAACAAGCCCATAGGGCTAAACAACACGAAGTTAATAACACAAAGTCAACAACAGCCCGTAGGGCTAAACAACACGGAGTAACCAACACGACTGAAAGGAGTTAAGACAATGAAACAAAAACTATACATAGTACTTTTAACCCTTTGCTCGCTGATACTGCTTGGCACGGGTTGCCGTAAGCTGGTGGGTCCTACCAAAGTTCGTATCGTGGACAACGGCCGTCACTACGTGCCTATCCTGCAGGGCGACATCCTGCGGATGTACTGGTCCTTGCATAACGAAGGCCCCGAGCCGTTGGTCATTGACGAAGTCCAACCCGCATGCAGCGCCATTCGCCTTATGTCGGAGTTGCCGGATGTGGTCATCCCGGGCGACTCGATAGTCATGATTTTCGACTTCGACACAGACAAGAACACCAACTTGGCGACACATTATATCCGCGTCTTCGGCAACATCAAACCTTCGGGTGTGGCAGAGATGCTGTTCGATGTGAACATCGTCCGTGGCACGCTGGATCTATCGGACTACGAGGAACGTTGGTTCAATCGCGGTCAACCGGACGACCTGGAGAACGGACGTAAAGTGCGAGTGAGCAGTTATTATATCATTCCCGCCAATGCGGACAATTTGTTGGGACTATAAGCAAAGAGAGCCATGTTCGACGTAAGCCACCTGATATTGATTATGATGATCAACTTTCCTGCGTACATATGCGCAGGTATGGCTTTGTCGCGTAAGATTCACGACGAGGAGTACTACGCGGCCAGTATGTTCATCGTACTGATGTTGTTAATGATAGCCGATGCCGTGCTGGTGTCGCAGATTTTCTATGTGGAGACTTATTCCGAGTCGTTGGTGCGTGCGCAGGCCGGTATCAGTGTACTGATATTGCCTGTCCTGTATATGTTTCTTGCACCGGAAGGTGGCGAGGCTGTGTTCAACCGCACCACCATCATGCTGTTTACACTGACTCTACTGCTATTGCTGCCTGAAATGGCGTGGGAACTTATTCCGGGTTACGCTGTAACGCAGTACGTTGAGCCGCAAGAGGTGTTGGGTGTATCGATTTTCTATGAAGGACGGTTCGTTTACCACCTCTATTGGGCTGCTGTCGTAGTGATTCTGCAGGAGATTGTGTCGATGTCTCAGATGAGACGTTTGTACAAGATGGTCACCAGCCACGGCGCGCACTATTCCTGGAAAGCCACGGCGGCCTACTATTGGGACTACACCAACGGTTGGCTTTTGGCTGTCTCCTTATTGTTCCCGATAACGGTATGGCAGAGAGTGGAGATGCGCTGGATCTATTACATCATTTTCGCCGCCTTCATCGCCGTTGGCTGTCTGCTGGTTTTCATGGGTTTTGACCTGAATCCTATCGTTATCCACCAGCGCAAGAAACTATCTCTGGGTGATTTCATGCTGGAGACGGGCGATGTGGTACATGAGATGCGACATATGCTGGAGGACGACCGCGTCTATCTGGAGAAAGGACTGCAATCCGACACCATGGCACAGCGTCTCGACATCAGCCATTCCTATTTCCTGCGCATGATGCAGGCTGTATATAACTGCAGCTTCCCAGAATACATCAACAACGCGCGCGTAGAATACTCAAAAGGTCTGCTGCAAGAAAACAAATATTCGTTGGAGAAGATAGCGTCGCTCTGCGGCTACTCCAATGTCAACGCCTATATCCATCTGTTCAAACGTGTCACGGGGCAGACTCCCTACGAGTGGTGTCACTCTGATGGCTATTCAGCCACCAATGATGAGCTTCTCAAAGAGGCCCATGAAGAAGAAGCCTTCGAGGACGATTAATCGGCGAGTCGCCGGCGACACCCGGCCATACGGACAAAAACAAAACTTGCCCCTCCAATCAGAGAGGCAAGTTTTGTTTTTCACAATGGTTAATCATTAACCCTTAACCATTAACCTTTAACCATTACTTCACGTCCGGCATGAGCAGTTGCATCATCACCTTGGCGCTATAGGCAACCGGCGTACCGGGGCCGAAGATAGCAGCCACACCGGCTTTGTAGAGGAAGTCGTAATCTTGCGCGGGGATAACACCTCCGGCAATGATCATGATGTCCTCGCGGCCGAGTTTCTTCAGTTCGGCGATAACCTGCGGAATGAGGGTCTTGTGGCCGGCAGCAAGCGAACTTACGCCCAGCACGTTTACGTCGTTTTCCACAGCCTCTTTGGCAGCCTCTTCAGGAGTCTGGAAGAGCGGGCCCATATCCACGTCATAACCGCAGTCGGCATAGCCGGTAGCGCACACTTTGGCGCCGCGGTCGTGGCCGTCCTGACCCATTTTGGCAATCATAATACGTGGGCGACGACCTTCCCGTTTCTCGAAGAGGTCCGTCAAGCGCTTGGCTTCCTGGAAGTCAGCGTCATCTTTGGTTCCTGCTTTATACACGCCTGAAATAGTTCTGATGGTTGCTTTATAACGTCCTGCCACAGCCTCGCATGCGTCGGAGATCTCTCCCAGCGAAGCGCGCAAACCGGCAGCCTTGACGGCCAGTTCCAGCAGGTTGGCATGACATTTCTTGCCGTCTGCCCATTCCTGGCACACTTCGGTGATTTCCTTGAGTGCAGCCTGTACTGCAGCCTCGTCGCGGTGAGCGCGGAGGTCCTTGAGACGAGCCACTTGCTCCTCGCGTACTGCCGTGTTGTCAATCTCGAGAATGTCGATAGGATCCTCATGCGGCAAACGGTACTCGTTCACACCGATGATCTTCTGTACTCCCGAGTCGATACGAGCCTGCGTGCGGGCAGCCGCTTCCTCGATACGCATCTTGGGGATGCCGGTCTCGATAGCCGCAGCCATACCGCCCAACTTCTCTACCTCCTGGATATGTGCCCAGGCTTTCTCGGCCAGTTCGTTGGTCAGAGTCTCGATGTAATACGAACCTGCCCACGGGTCAATCTCCTTGCATATCTTGGTTTCCTCTTGGATATAAATCTGCGTGTTACGTGCGATACGTGCGGAGAAATCGGTCGGCAGGGCGATAGCCTCGTCCAGAGCGTTGGTGTGCAGCGACTGCGTATGACCCAGTGCGGCACCCATGGCCTCGATACAGGTACGGCCTACGTTGTTGAACGGATCCTGCTCGGTGAGCGACCAACCCGAGGTCTGGCTGTGCGTACGCAGTGCCAGCGACTTGGGGTTCTTCGCGCCAAAACTCTTCACGATCTTCGCCCACAACAGACGACCGGCACGCATCTTGGCAATCTCCATGAAATGGTTCGTGCCGATGGCCCAGAAGAAGCTGAGTCGCGGAGCAAAAGCATCCACATCCATGCCGGCGTTCACACCCGTGCGGATGTACTCCAGACCGTCAGCCAGGGTGTAGGCCAACTCGATGTCGGCGGTGGCGCCTGCCTCCTGCATGTGGTAGCCGGAGATGGAGATAGAGTTGAACTTAGGCATCTTCTGCGAGGTGAACTCAAAGATGTCGGCGATGATCTTCATCGAGAACTTGGGAGGATAGATGTACGTGTTACGTACCATGAACTCCTTGAGAATATCGTTCTGGATCGTACCGGCCATTTCCTCGAGTTGCGCACCCTGCTCCAGACCTGCGTTGATATAGAACGCCAGGATAGGCAGCACGGCGCCGTTCATGGTCATGGACACGGACATCTTGTTCAATGGAATACCGTCGAACAGCACTTTCATATCCTCTACCGAGCAGATACTTACACCGGCCTTACCCACATCACCCACTACGCGCTGGTTGTCAGCGTTGTAGCCACGGTGCGTCGGCAAGTCGAAAGCTACGGACAGACCCTTCTGACCCGATGCCAGGTTACGGCGGTAGAAGGCGTTGGACTCGGCAGCGGTCGAGAAGCCTGCGTACTGACGAATGGTCCAGGGACGCAGCGGATACATGGCGCTGTACGGGCCACGAAGGAAAGGCGGAATACCCGAGGCATAGCCCAGATGCTGCATGCCCTTCAGGTCGTCTGCGGTATATACGTGCTTAACCGGAATACGCTCCGGCGTCAGCCAATCAGCATTGTTCGCTCCTTTGAAAGAAGAAGCGGGAACGGATTTGATATCTATTTTCTTAAAATCTGGTTTCATAATGCTTCTTATTTAAGGAGTTTGTTCGAATATTTGGTAAGTTCATCCAGCACGTTGACGCGTACGTGGATGTAGTTCTCGATACCGGCCTTCTGCAGGTCTTCCATGCAGGCGGGAGCACCGGCCACCACGAAGATTGCGCGGTCTGCCAGGTACTTGTAGGCAGCGGGAGCAAACTCGGCATACTCGTCATCCGAGGAGCACAGCACGATGATGTCTGCGCCGGCCTTCAAACCTGCATCCACACCCTCTTCCACGGTCTTGAAGCCGTTGTTGTCGATTACCTTGTAACCTGCGCAAGCGAAGAAGTTGCAGCTGAACTGCGAACGTGCCAGACGCATAGCCAGGTTGCCGATGGTCAGCATAAAGACCTTAGGCTGCTTGCCGCTTTGCTCGGTGCGCAGACGTAGTGCTTCGAACTGCTCGGCCTCGCGAACGCACGGGAGGATAGGCAACTCGGCAGCATCCTGACCGCAGCAGTGGCAGCAATGACCCGTCTCCTGAATCTTGTCCAAAGCCTGTTCGTTGAAGTTGGGGAACTGGTTGGTGCCCAACAGTGTCTCCTTACGCTTGGCCACATCGCCCAAACGTTTGGTCAGGTTGTCCTGCATGTCAGCCTGAACCTTGCCGGCCAATACCTGTGCCAGGAAACCGCCGTTGTCCTGAATAGCCAGGAAGCGTTTCCATGCCTCGTCGGCAATCATAGCCGTCAGGTTCTCCAGATAATACGAACCGGCAGCGGGGTCAATCACTTTGTCGAAATGGCTCTCCTCGGCCAGCAACAACTGCTGGTTGCGTGCGATGCGCTCAGAGAAATCGTCCGGCTGCTTGTAGGTCACGTCAAACGGCGTCACCACCATCGAGTCCACGCCTGCGATGGCTGCGGACATAGCCTCGGTCTGGCTGCGCAGCAGGTTCACATAGGCGTCGAAGATGGTCATGTTAAACGTGCTGGTCGTAGCGCAAACGTGCATCTTCATCGCGCACGGGCAGTACTTGCCGTCCACTTTCTCGCATTTGCAGCTCTCACCACAATTGCAGATAGGCTCGTACTCGCGGACAATCTTAGCCCACAGCATACGAGCGGCGCGGAACTTGGCAATCTCCATGAAGTAGTTGCCCTGAATGCCCATGTTGAACTTGATAGCCTTGGCAGCGGTAGCGCTGTCCACACCGGCTTCGGTCAGCAATGTCATGTACTCAGCGCCCCAAGCCAGCGCGTAGGCCAACTCCTGCGCGCAGTAAGCACCTGCGTTGCACAGGTTCAGCGAGTTCACACCGATGGTGCGGTAACCCGGAAGCAGTTTCTTGGCCTCGATAGCCAGCATCAGACGCTCTTTCACAGCCTCTGCATCAAAAGCGTGACCGCGGGTCAGCATCTTCTGAATCGGGTCGCAGTTGATAGAGCCATGCAGCGACTTCAGGTCCAGGTTCTTCGACTTGAAGTAATCAGCCAGCAACTGGGCCAACTCCAGCGTCTTGCCGATGCAGGTGGTGAAGTTCAGTTCGATTACTTCGCAGTAGATACCGTCCAGCAACGTCTTGATGTAGTCTGCGCTGAGTTCTTTTCCCGGAATCTTGAAGCCAAGCGAGTTAACGCCTTTGTTCAGGATATCCAGCGCCTTGGCGTTGGCCTCTTTGGGGTCCTCTACAACGATGTTCTGACGAACGTACCAATCGTTGTCTTCCTTGATACCACGCACAAAAGGATACTGGCCGGGAGCAGAAGCTGTCGTCTGCAGGCCCTCCAGATCTTCCTGGCGGTAGAAAGGCTGTACGTTGAAACCTTCCGGTGTGCGCCAAACGAGTTTCTTCTCGTAGTCGGCACCCTTCAGGTCGGCGATAATCTTGTCCTTCCACTCTTGAGTGGATATTGGGGCAAAATCTTCGGCGATGTTAAGTTTGTTTTCTGCCATTGTTGTGAATTTATGTTATTATTGTTTGGTTATCACGACTTATCGCGCGCACGCGAACATATGTTTACCCACGCGCACACGAATTTCGCTGCAAAGTTACTGCTTTTTTTTGACATGTGCAAGTCTTTTGCAAAAAAAGTACTTACTTTTTTACAAAAAAAAACCTCGCACGGGTAATGCGGGGTTCTTTTTGGAATAGTTTGGGCTGCCGAGAGGTCGCTGCAGCACCCTATCAGCACCCTATCAGGTCCCTATCAGCTCCCTATCGGGGATGCAGGCGAGGAGCAGGCGGTGAGGGTAGGTCATAGGGGCACGGGTGATTGACAAAAAAGAAGAAATTCGGCTTTCGACTTTCGTCCTAAATTCCGTAGATTGCTGGTAATCAACAGGATTTAGCAGAAAGGCCGAAGGCAGAAAGCCGAAAGCGAGTGGCTTCATCACAGACGATCTGCTAAGCCATTGTCAAAAATCGGGGAAGGTGAGATTGATAATCAATGGTTTAGGGGTGTCAAAATGACAATCGTCCCAAGACCGTCCCAAGAGAGTCGCAAGACCGTTCTTTCTTCGGCTATGCCTCAGACGATCTGCTACACTATGCGAAGACCGTCCCTACTACAGCCATCCCGGTATTTGTCCCACGGGTACATCTTGGTACAAGAGTACATCAATAATTTCACCAACTCTCCACTATCAACTATCCATGTCTCCTCTGTACCCCTTGTACCCATATTTTTCCATCATGAGACGGCCTCGCTACGGCCTCCGTAAATTCTCGATAAAAACGTGATACATACATAATTAGCTCAACTCACTACGTGCTGATTTTCAGTTTTTTATATTTCTTGCAACTATTATGTAATTCTGCAAAATCAGCTGCATTTCTTTCCTAAAATTCAAAAATCTTCACTTACCACTGTTTTTTTTCAAAGAAAAATCATATTATTGTATAAAAGTAAGAGCTCCTACTTAGATCCGGGTTCGAACAATCGAACTCTATTCCTTAGATAATATTGTTTTACTTAAAAAATCGTTAACTATGTCAAAGTACCAAAAAGTTGTTTTCGAGTATCCTGTCAAGGAAATCCACGGCAAACCTTGCGGCCATACCAACGTCTATTTCGGCATCAACGCCTTTACAAAAAAGCCGTACATTTCCAAACTCTGCTATCCCAGCACTACCGTCACCGCAGGTATGCTGGCGCAGCGTAACCTGTTCCGCGATGCTTCGAACTACGCGAAGACTCAGATGACCGACGCCACCAAGCGTGCGGCCGCCGAGGTTCGCTTCAACGCCCAGGAGAAGTACCACACCCTTCGTACCTTCCTCATGTCCGAATTTATGGCAGGAAACGGCGTCGACTAACAATCGACAAATTTAGTAGGGATGGGCCTTACCGTCCGTCCCTACTTCTTAGATATCGTGCACGCGCAAGAAGCATACATATTCCGCCGAAGCGCTGCGAAATTTATAATTAATCTTTTTAATAAATGTCTCAAAATTTGATAGCTGCTCAGCAGCAAACTAACGAAACTTCAGTAGTTTCAACCATTCAAGCAACCGACGTTGCTAACATTCAAACTCCAAGTCAGGACGACCTCTGGAGCGAAATCATCGATCCGACTAACGTCAATCTACCCAGAATCCCTAAAGTTCTCTGGGCTTTCCTCAAAGACATTCCGCAGGATTATCAGTGGCCTTGTTTCTTTTCACTCATCACCGGCATCGCACCATATACCCAAATGAAGGTGCGCAAGGTGCGCTATCGAAAAAGTGAAAAACATCCCATCGTGCTACATTGCTACATCATCAGCGAAAGTGGAAACGGTAAAGGAGCGGTTATCCGACTCAACAAAATTGCTTCCGAACTCATGATGAAACAAGACCGGAAACGACTCACCGATTACACAACTTGGGATAAAATGCCTGCCAAAACTAAGACCACGATCCCTGAACCGCCTCATTATAAGCAGTATATGGGAGACCAAATTACCCAGGCAAGCGCTATCCTCGAGGTCAGCCTCGCACCCGACATTACTCGACTCGTGGCCGGACCCGAAATCGATACATGGGTCAACCACTCCAACAAAAAGTACGGACTGCAAACCGATTTCCTCAGAAAAGCATTCGACGGAGACGATGTCAGCAACTCCGCTGTACACCCCGACTCGCCCAAGGTCTATTCCACACCGGCCAAAGTGTGCGTCTGCTTCGCCGGTACTCGACAAAAGATGCGTCGGTTCTTCTGCGACGTTACTGATGGATCGCTCAACCGAGGACTCTTCCCCGTCATGCCATTTGACCCGTACGACATCAACGGACTCCAACTACCTGACTACTCACAGCAACTACTCGACGACCTCGACGCTACCTGCGATAAACTGCAAAATATGGACTGCTCCAAGGTGTACGAGTTCGCACCTATCGAAGAGGCCATCAATCAGTGGCTCGCAACCAAAAAAGAACTCTGCCAACAGTACAAACGAAGCCTCGAGTGCCATCTTACACACCGACCTGCGGTCAACGGATTCCGTATCGGATGCCTACTCGCCGCTATTCGCGACTCACAAAACGTGGAGTTCTTCTCCATGAAGGACTGCTGCAAAGCTGCTGTCGCCTGCGCTGAATATGCTTGGAGAGCTATTCTCTACAACTGGGGAACTGATATCAACAAAGCGGCCAAAGCGGACTCCACGCAGGGCGACTCCAAAAACGTCAACCACGCTGTCTTCAACCTGCTTCCTGATATCTTCACCGGAGACGATGTCGTCGAGGAACGCAAAAAAATGGGACTCAGCACCAGCGACAACAACCGCAAAAAAATACTTCAACGATGGGTTAATTCCAACTGGATCAAATCCCTCGGCAATCGCACCTACCAAAAACTCTAACCTCCTAATTCCTAACTCCAACATCCAACCCTTCCTTATACAGAAAGAGAGCCCGACCTCGTCAGACTCTCTTTATTCGTTTTATCGGTATCTTCCCGATTTTCAATATTGTACTGGAACTCTTTTATCTTGCGACCTTCGTCGCTTCTATTCTTGCGTCTTCGGGTCTCCCCTCTGTCGCTTCTATTCTTGCGTCTTCGGGTCTCCCCTCCGCCGCTCTTACATCGCGACTTATGCCGCTTTTTCTTCTGATGCCTCCAGCACCTTCCTCATGTGTGGGTTGTAATCCTCCATCGTCTTACGATCGAACATCGGCTCTTTCCACTCTTTAAAACTTTGAATGGCGTTGTAGCCGCCTCTTAAAATACAATCCTCCAACTTCTGCCATCCCAGCAGTACGAAATGGCTCGCTGCATTAAATGGGTCTAACCCTTTTTCTTGCATTGCTTCCTGGAAGTGTGCGGAGGAAAGCAGTAGGTCTATTCTCTCCGCTACCTCTTGGTGGAATACATCCACCGTGTAGGCACCAGTGCATTTGTTTTCAATCGCCTTCTGCAGGGCGGCACTTTTTACTGTCATATCGCTGCCAAGCTGGTGCTTGTAGATCTTCCTGAACTCAGAAAGAACTTTGTCAATTTGTTGAAAGGATTTTTTACTCTTTTTTATCTCTTTTTCACCTAATATTTCGTTGTTATTAACCATATAAACTAAAATTATAAAAATTTAATCCTATCTATTGCCCTGTATCGCTGAGCGTGCGCCAAGTTTAGCCTCGTTGGGGAGGTCGAGTTCCAATACGTCAAAGTACACTTAGCGGTGCTGTGGTGCTGCTTACAACTGCAACTACCCACTCCTGCTCATATTCTCGCGACTTTCGTCGCTCTTATCCTGCGACCTTGGGTCTCCCCTCCATCGCTCTTACTATGCGTCTTCGGGTCTCCCCTCCATCGCTCTTACTATGCGTCTTCGGGTCACCCCTCTGCCGCTCTTATCCTGCGACCTTGGGTCTCCCCTCCGTCGCTCTTACATCGCGACTTGCGTCGCTTCTACTAACCAGCAGTCCATGTCCGGTTTTCCACGCCGCTCACTCGCTGCCTCTATACTACTTGTCATGGTCTTGCGGGTCGTTGCTCGTACGCAGCACCGCTCCGCAGACCCCGCGGTAAACTAAAATACTCAAAATCCGTGCCCAAAACAACCTTTGGGACACTTTTTCAGTTCAAGGTAAACTTTTTTGCCACTTTTTTGCCTTTTTTTGTACTTTTTTGCCTAAAAATGCCGTTCAACCGTCCTTCACCTGCCAAATTGTCATTTCCTTGTCAAACTGTCATATTTCTGCCAATTTGTCAGACCCTTTTTGTGATGTTTCATCACCACTACGCTGCTTCGACACGTTCAGACAGGTTCATGTCTTGTCTCGCCTTTACCTCAAGGCTCACTAAACCACCCCTTCTCCTCCTACTTCCTACTTCCTACTTCCTACTTCATACTTCCTACTTCCTACCTCCTCTCACGATAGGAATACCCCTTATATTTTCTCGCACCCGCGCACCCGCGTACACGCGTTAGTAGGGTACAAGAGTACAAGGGTACATAAGGTACATGCTTTGGTGGCTCTTTATCTCTACTACCCCCTCCCCCCCCCCGACAAAAATCAACGGCAGCACTTTCGCACCGCCGTTGAAGAAATAAAACATTGATATCAAACCTTTTTTATTTGTATCTCCTCTAACTGTTGAAAACGTTCCAATTTATCTCCGTAACTATTCTTGATAAAATCAATAGCATCATGTATTTCGCTGCTGGACACATCACCTTTTACAAATAATGATATTTTGCGCTCTATCTGATCTTTTGTAGTAATTATAAGAGGTATCACTTTCTGAATACCCGATTCCTCACTAAACAAAAAGTTGTGCCCCTCGCAAGTGAATAACTTATCAGTGGCGATATTGTGTACTATCTTTGCCATCATATTAGTTGCTATGATTTGATTAATATTGAGTATATCTGCTTATTCTACCACATCTTTTACTAAACGAACTGATGCCCAATCTGGTTTTGCCCAAGTGTGTGAAACACTGATTGAAGAAGAAACATTTGAATATAATGTATAAGCCTGAGTTTTAGCGGTAGATGAAGCTATCGATGTAGATGTCCAATACATGAATAATTCTTGTTCATACGTATCACCAGAATACGTATAGGGAAGAAAAACAGCTCCCGATAATTCTAATATATTCCATGCCGAACTTGAAAGCACATTATCTGTGTATTGGCCAGGTATAACTAACGAAGCTAGAGATGGCATTTGCCAATTATCAGGAAGAAGTATGAACCCTTTAACATTATTAACTGTCGCTTGGGCTAATAATTGTTCGGCATTATTTCGGCTACTTAATAAATATTCCCATTCTCCTTGCTTTAAAGTCCTCCACATATCAGGAGCATTGCCGGCATTAGTAATAGCGAAATGTCCCCAATCGTATTCGGTTCCGGAGATTTCATCAAACTTTGAGCTTACACAGTTATTCGCTGTTACTGTCGAACTGAACTTAAATATATCTATCCATCCCGTATAAGTTGTACTATTTCTCTGTTTGTTAGCAGCATTTGAACTTCGTGTATATTGTTTATCTGCGAACTTATATAGTCCTGTAGATGGTTGATATTGCAGGTTTCCCGGCGCAAATTGAATGCGTTTCGTTACTGAGACCGAAAAATAAGGTGGATTATATACATAGACCGTACATTTCGCAGTCTTATCGATAGCCTGTGCAGTAATAATAGCTGTTCCTACGCTGACAGCAGTGACAATACCCACATTATCTACGGTTGCAATAGCAGAATTATCTGACGTCCAAGTGATAGTAGATGTAGTATACGGGGTGGTCGTTGCTCTAAGTGTATCCGTATCACCGACCCTCAATGAGTCCTTAGTCTTATTCAACGTAATTGAGATAACAAAATTATCAGGAGTTCCTTGCACTATTGGAACTCGGATAACGGTTCCGTCAATCAAATAGAAGTAAACATACTGTCCTTGAGTAAGAATGTATGTAAAAACAGAGCCACCATCGGCACCATCTTCACCTTTATCTCCTTTAGCTTTTCCGAGTTGAGTCCAGGTAGAACCATTATCATACGACACATACCAATAATCGTTTTCTATTTTTAGTTGGGGTGTTACGCCATCTGTACCATTTTGACCATTGGTTCCATTTGTCCCGTTTGTACCATTCGTCCCGTCTTGACCATCACGGCCAGTGACACGAAGTTTGTTTCCATTTCCGTCCAACATCCATTCACCATTTAGTGTCCAGTAGTACACGCCATCAGTATCTTGAGCTACACCAATGATAGGTGTTTGACCATCAACTCCATTCGTACCATTCATTCCGTTCTCCCCATCTGTGCCGTCCTTACCATCTTTACCATTGTAAATTGTAATAGGTGAATGTTTACCAAAAGTGATAACGTACCCAATTTCTTTCCCATCCTTTTCTATGGGAGTGACACTAACAATGTAGTCGCTACTTTGCAATACATTTATGATTGCTTGCAAAGACGAGATGTTTGTGTTCATCTCTTTACATAAGTCTTCAAGATGAGAGATTCGATCATCTAATTCCTCATACTGACCTTGGAGTCCATTGATTGCCTCCCAAATGTCATTGTGGCAAGCTGTCGTTACCACGCAAAGCGCAATTAAAATTGCTGATAATTTTGTTTTCATACGCGATTGTTATTTGGTTGATTATTATTTTGTTGTTTTACTGCTATCTACACACAAAAAGCGTGAACTTTTGTTCGCTGCTTCATTTGATTTTCTGAGGTTCTCGACTACCTATTAATCTCAAAATCCACACAAAAGCTCACGCCGATTGGCATGAGCGTCTTTGGGCTTTACTTGAGATTAATGTTTCTTGAAATTGTCGAGATTTCAGAAAATCAAGTTCAGCTTATAACGCTTTATTTCTATATGTATTGCTGCAGCACTATGCAGCGGGTATGGTCCTTCTGTTTCACGTCGGTAAGCGACGGTAGGGCAATCAAGCCTGCCCTGCTGGGCTGTTATTTATCTTCGTAGTGACCGTATGCCGTAAGGATAAGCACAATCACTTCGGTTTCATGAATTTCTAATCTACGCTAACGCTGCGAACGATCGCTTCGCGTGCATACACAAGCCGATGCTTGCTTGAAATACGCCTGCTCCATTGACCCGCTTTATCACCCCGCAAAGGTTCCGGATGGCCAGTTCCTGTCTTAGGGTGAACAACCAACTCGTTTAACAATACAACTGCTTTGTTAAAAGCTTTGGGCTCATTACGCTTCAGTTTGCCCAAATCTTCCTCCGCTTCGGGTAAAAACTTAAGACTATACATGTCACAAAGAATTTAACCACTCATTCATTTTGACCGGATCAGAGAATAATCGTCCCTCTCCTTTTGCAGCCCTTGCACTGGCCTTATCCACACGAGCAAAAAACTCCTCCTTGCTCATGCATGTGGGGTCATCCGTCATCTGTTTAGCGAGTTTGCTAACGTACTTAACAACCTTGCCAAGCATGTTCTCGTCCTGAGCAATAATACCCAAGTTACGATATAATTCTGCGTTCATTTGTAAAGCAGTCATATGGTACTCCTTTCTTTTTCAGGCTGCAAAGATACGAAAAATAATTGAAATTAAAAAATAGAAGTTGTTAAAAAGTGCGTTTTAGGTGTTTTTTTTGCTCTGAACGAGCATTTTTTTGCGCTTTTGTGGGGAAATTCAGGTATAAAAGGCACAATGGAGCGGGGATAGAGGTTTCCGTCACGGAAAACAATCAATGTCGGTTGGCCGGATGGTATCAGGCGTAACGGACAAATTATTGAACTGTGCAAGAGTTTTTTGGAACTTGTTGTCAAAAAATGTGGATTTTTGACAGATGGAGGCATTTTTTGAGTCGTTTTTAGGGATTTTCTTTGGTCAATTCAAAAAAAAGCAGTATCTTTGCACCGTTTTTAATCAACAAACAATATGAAACGTACGTTCTTAACCTTGTTAACCATAG
>ONXE01000174.1 GCA_900321775.1 uncultured Bacteroidales bacterium | reverse complement strand
GTGAAACGAGGTGCGGAGAGTGCGTGCAAATCATTTCACGGTGCAAAATTACAACATTTCTCGAAACTTTCGAAAGTATTTAATATGCTTTTTAACATACAATCGAAACAACTACACCTAAATAACTGATAATGAGTGAGATGAGTTTTTAAAATGTTATTTCGTAACCTTTCGAAAAAAACAGCCCCAAGAAGGGGCCGTTTTGATTATTGGAGTGTAATTTCGCCGAAGAACTGAGGACAATGGAAGTCGGGCTTGGGCAGAGGGATGGGGTTCCAGCTGACGAAATGCGGGTTGCGGGTTTTGTCCGCGCACTTGTAGAAATTGGCCCGGAGTGTCTGCGGGAAGGCGGGCGGGTTGTTGCGGAAGATGAGGTCAAGCGGGATGCGCAACTGTACCTCCCACCGGAAGAGTCCATCGCGTTCGGGTATGGCTTGGCGAGGGAAGGAGCAATGACGCTCGATGCGTGCCATCTCGTCGGGCGTGAGGCGCTGTACATCCTCGTCGCGACTGATGCGGCGTGATGCGACCATAGCTCCGATGCAGTTGGTCTCGAAATTGTAGTAATGGGGTTCGCCGGGCACTTGACAGAAGAACTCCACGCATGAGTCTTCCCAGACGGGTCCTTGGTCTTCGGTGGTAACGGCACGTAACTGCTCACCTTCGACGAAAAAGTGGAGGAAGAGATTTTGGTGGTCATTACTGACTTCTACTCTCGCTTGGGGTTGGTAGGGAAAGAGGTCAGGCCAGTTGACGGAGGATATGAGATAATTCATAAGAATTGAAAATGGAAAATGGAAAATGGAAAATTACGTTTTTTAGGAGAGGGAGGCGATTATCTCTGCCATCTTATCGGCGACGCGCTCCTGTTCCTCGACGAGGCGCAGTTGTGCGCGGGTGCGGACGAGGTTGTGCTCGGGATAAAGGATTTTGTAGTACGTATCTCCGTTCAGCCAGTCGGTGAAGAAGCGCACGGTCTGCATATAACTAAGGAGGCGGCATCCGTAGGGCAGGAGTTGTTTCTCGAGCGGCGTGAGGAAGGTGGCCTCTTTAATATATCCGCGCGCGTACGCACGGAAGATGTCGAGATCCACGTGTATGTTGTCCGGGTTGGGGTCGTCCTCGAGTCCGGTGTTGGCGGCGGTTCGCATGAAGTCGCCGAAGTCGCTGAGCACAAATCCGGGCATGACTGTATCGAGGTCCACAATACACATGGGCTTGCTGTCCTGATCGAAGAGGATGTTATTCACCTTGGTGTCGCAGTGGTTGATGCGTTTGGTGAGTTTGCCCTCGCGGAAGAGTCGTTCGGCCAGGCACATCTCGTCACGGCGTCGGTCTATCCAGTCTATGACGTCCTTGCAGTCGTCCTTGCGGTGCTTGGGATCGTCGGCAAGAGCGTCGTCCAGTTGGTGTAGGCGGAACTCGATGTTATGGAAGTTGGGGATCGACTCACACAGTTCGTCGAAAGGCAGGTCGGAGAGCTGTCGCTGGAAGCGTCCGAAGGCTTGTCCGGTCAGTTCGGCGGAAGCGGGTGTCACTTTCTCTTGCGAGGTCGTGTTCTCGATAAGAACATACACGCGCCAGTAGTCGCCTTCGGGGGTTTGGTAATAGAGTTTGCCGTCCTTGGCGGGCACGAGTTGTAGGACTTTGCGGTCGATGTCGGTTTCGCCAGCCGCCTCGAGTTTGCGTCGGATGTGGTTGGTCACCTTCCAGATGTTCTGCTGGAGCCCCTCCACGTTCTGGAAGATGTGGTGGTTGATGCGTTGCAGGAAATAGGATTTCTCGCCCTTGTTTTTGGCGCGAATGATGAACGAGTCGTTGATAAATCCGATCTTGAGCGGCTGCGGCTCCGCCACCTCATTGGGAATGACAAATTGATTTAGAATCTCTTTCATTGTATTTAGTGTGTTTTGGTTCAAATCGGACTGCAAAGTTAGTGAAAAGTTTTGACATGTGCAAGTATTTTTCCAAAAAAGTGCAAAGCAGGGTCTTTTTTGTCGGTAGCACTGTCCGCGTCATAACATCAGTAGTAAGATAGGAACCGGTATGGTTCCGTTGGTAGTGGCAAGCGTATTGCCGGAGTAGGTGGAATTGCCTTTATAGAGATATTGTCCATCCCAGGTATAGAGGATGTTGCCGGAATAAGTGGAATTACCCTTATACAAATGTTCGCCATCCCAAGTGTAAAGGATGTCACCGGAGTAATGCGACTTACCTTTGAATATGTGTTTACCATCCCAAGTATAGAGGATATCGCCGGAGTAACTTGAACGGCCCTTATACACATATTGCCCATCCCATGAGTAGAGAATGTGCCCGGAATAGGTGGAATTGCCTTTGTACATGTATTGCCCATCCCACGTGTATAGGATGTTGCCCGAATAAGTGGAGCGACCTTGATAGAAATGCGTCTGCGTCATAACTACACTGCTTATTAGCGTGAATAATATGAAAAAAAACTTCCTCACAACAATCTTACTATCTGTTCTAAGTAGGCTTTGTCCATTTCATCGAAGGCACCAAACTCAGTACTGTCAATATCGAGTACAGCGATGACGCTGTCGTCGCGAATGAGGGGAACGACGATCTCGCTATTGGAGGCAGAGGAGCATGCAATATGACCGGGAAACTCATGCACGTTGGGGACGACAATTGTCTCTTCCTGCTGCCATGATGTTCCGCAAACGCCGCGGCCATACCGTATACGTGTGCAAGCTATGGGCCCTTGGAACGGTCCGAGAACCAGTTCGTCGTTTACGACACGATAGAATCCGGTCCACCAAAATCCGAAGGTCTCATGTAAAGCGGCAGCCACATTTGCCATCTTGGCAATGATGTCCGTTTCCCCTGCCACCAGTGCTTCAATCTGTGGAAGAAGGAGTTGATATTTCTCAGCTTTGTTCATACGTAATGGTTGTCTTTTCGTCCTGTTCGCCAGGTTGGTTGCCCGAGGCAAGTCTTGCCAATAGGTGAACAAGAATAGTACTGACACGAACCGAAAAGAGCTCAGAAGCGGCTATTACAGTTTGAAAACATCATGCATCACAGCCACTGTTCCTCTTTGTCCAGTTCGCGGTAGGAGATGGCTTCGCGGAGGTGGTTCATGGTGATGTCGGGTGAGCCCTCGAGGTCGGCGATGGTGCGGCTGACTTTGAGGACGCGATCATAGGCGCGGGCGGAGAGGCCGAGGCGGGTCATCGCGAGCTCGAGCATCTTCTCGGAGGCCTCATCCAGCTTGCAGTACTTGCGAATCAGACGCGAGGTCATCTGGGCGTTGCAGTAGACGCCTTTATCCTGAGCAAAGCGAGCAGTTTGAATCTCACGCGCTGCTATTACTCTTGCACGGATAGGAGCAGAGGGTTCTCCGGGTTCTGCTTTTTGTAATTCAGAAAAAGCTACAGCCTGAATGGGAACCTGTAAATCTATTCTATCCAGGAATGGACCACTTATGCGAGCCAAATAGCGATGGATGGCTGCCGGAGTACAGGTGCAGGTATGTGTCGGATCGCCATAGTGCCCGCACGGACATGGGTTCATCGCTGCCACTAATGTAAAACTGGCAGGGTATTCTACACTACCCTTTGCTCGAGCCACCGTTATCTTTCTATCTTCCAATGGCTGCCGCATAACATCTAATACAGGGGCACGAAACTCGGCCAGCTCATCAAGAAAGAGCACACCGTTATGAGCAAGAGAGATCTCCCCTGGATGAGGATTGGAGCCTCCGCCCACAAGGGCAACAACCGTAATATACGATAATGATGTGGAGTAAGTGTATGTAAAA